>NZ_JBSGBQ010000017.1:0-219859 GCF_053601335.1 Amycolatopsis sp. NPDC004747
AATACGATCCGACAGCCGGACATCTGCCACCGGCGAGCCACCCGAACTTTTCTTCTGACCCACCCGAGGCATGCGCACATCGTAGAACGAAATCCCCTCAGACAACGGATACGCGCAGCGCGTGTCACAGCCCAGCCCCGCCTGGACACCCCTAACTTAGCGGTATTGGCCGGACGGGCAGGCTCTGGGATGGCCTTGTTGTCTCGGGTTTTGCGGGGGGTCGCTGGGTGGTCATCCCGTCGCCTGACTGAGGCCTATCACTTTGAGCCAGGCCCGCAAGGTTGCGTTGTTGGGTCGCCTTGGGCTTGGGGTTGCGGGCCTGGCTCAAAGTGATTTGACGGCCTCAGGCGACGGGATGACCACCCAGCTCTTTGGGGTGGCCGGGCGGGCGGCCTTCCCGGGCCGGCCGGTGGGCCGGGCCGCCTGGGGGCGGCCGGCACCCCCGGCCCGCCTCCAAGAGCCCGCCGTTCCTGGGGTCGCCGCTGCCGTCCCCTGGCCCCGGCCCGCCCGGTCCCCGGCCTGGGGCCCCCGGTCCCCGGCCTCCGGTCCCCGGCCTGCGGGCCCGGCCGATGGCCCGGCCCCCGGCCCCCGGTCCCCGGCCCGCGGTCCTGGCCGGTGGCCCGGGCGCCCCCGCCCGCCGGCCCGCCTCCAAGAGTCCGCCGTTCCTGGGGTCGCCGCTGCCGTCCCCTGGCCCCGGCGGTCTTGCCCGGCCCCCGGCCCGCCGGCCTGCCTCCAAGAGTCCGCCGTTCCTGGGGTCGCCGCTGCCGCCCCCTGGCCCCGGCCGTCCCGTCCGGGCCCCGGCCTGCCGGCCTGCGGCCCGGCCGCCCCCGGCCGTCCCGCCCAGGCTCCCGGCCGCCGGCCTGCGGCCCCGGCCCGGCGGCCCCGGCCACCGGGCCCGGGGCGGCGACCCACCATCAAGCCCAAGAAAACCGCCAATGCCTCGACTGGACCAATCCCGATGCGTACTCCCGCAGGTTCCCCGGCTGGCCTGCGAACGTCGGCAAACTGAACGCCCGGTGCTCCGCCGCCACCGTCAGGGCTCGTGCCTGGTTCCTCGGTGGTGCCGCCACCGACAGCTCGATCGTGTCGAAGCCCAGGACCACCAACGTTGCCCCGAACCTGTCCTCCCAGCTGCGCAGCACCGCCGACAGCTCGGCCACCTGGTCCGTGCACTTGATCATCCCCGTCCAGCCCAGCAAGGCCGGGATGTCGGCCGGGCGCTCGGTCTGGACCAGACCCAGCCTGTGCGGCGCGCGGGTGGCCAGGATCGAACCCGTGTTGCCCGCCTCCGCCAGTGGGTCGGACCGGCGCGGGCTGCGCTTGGCCAGCCCCGGGAACCGGGCGCCGAACGGCCTCAGGCAGGCGCCGTCGCAGCAGGAGGTGTCCCACCAGCGGGACAAGGCTCCCGCCGGGTCGGCCGACGCCACTCGGTGGCCGGCCGGGGACAGCCTTCCCCGGTCGTCGATCCAGTCCTCGCCATTCGCCGCGAAGCGCTGGTCGTGGGGGATCAGCACCGGCCACAGCCCGGACCGCTCGAACTCGGCCACGCAGCCCAGGTAGCGCTCGGGTCGGGTCAGTGGCAGGTCGGACACCCACAGCCGGCCGTGCCACGACCCCGGTGGCAGGGTCTGGACCGGCGGTGCGGGCGTACCGGGGCGGAGCGGTGCGATCGTCATGGACGTCCCCTCGAACTTGTGTTCGGCTGCTGCATGTCGAACAGTAGTTCGAGGGTCCGACAATTTCCAGCGACTTGCCCGCTCATCCGTTCGAGTGAATCAGCGTTTTAGCAGGTCAGCGGCCTGTCCGGGACTCCTGTGGTGGAAGTTGCTCCTGTGACGATTCGCTAGGCCGAACGAGTCGGGCTCAGAGCGGCCGGAGCAGGTCGTCCGCGTCCACGATGTGGTACGCGTATCCCTGCTCCGCGAGGAACCGCTGCCGGTGTGCCGCGTACTCCGTGTCCACCGTGTCGCGCGAGACGATCGAGTAGAAGTGCGCCTGGCGTCCGTCGCCCTTGGGACGCAGCAGCCTGCCGAGGCGCTGGGCCTCCTCCTGGCGCGAACCGAACGTGCCCGAGATCTGGATCGCCACCGACGCTTCCGGCAGGTCGATCGAGAAGTTGGCCACCTTCGACACCACGAGCGTCCGGATCTCGCCGCGCCGGAACTTGTCGAACAGCTCCTCGCGCTCCTTGTTGCGCGTCGCGCCCTGGATCACCGGGGCGTCGAGCTCGTCGCCGAGCATCTCCAGCTGGTCGAGGTACGCGCCGATCACCAACGTCGGCTCGCCCGCGTGCTTGGCCACGATCGACTTGATCACCGGCGTCTTCGTCAACGCCGTCGCCGCCAGCTTGTACCGCTCGTCGGCCTCGGCTGTGGCGTACTCCAGACGCTCGGCGTCGGTCAGCGTCACGCGGACCTCCGTGCACTCCGCCGGGGCGATCCAGCCCTGCGCCTCGATGTCGCGCCACGGCACGTCGTAGCGCTTCGGGCCGATCAGCGAGAAGACGTCGCCCTCGCGGCCGTCCTCGCGCACCAGGGTCGCGGTCAGGCCCAGGCGCCGCCGGGACTGCAGGTCCGCCGTCATCCGGAAGACCGGTGCCGGCAGCAGGTGGACCTCGTCGTAGACGACCAGGCCCCAGTCGCGGGAGTCGAACAGCTCCAGGTGCTTGTATTCGCCCTTGGTCTTGCGGGTGATCACCTGGTAGGTCGCGATGGTGACCGGCCGGATCTCCTTCTTCTCGCCGGAGTACTCGCCGATCTCCTCCTCGGTCAGCGACGTCCGCGCGATCAGCTCGCGCTTCCACTGCCGCCCGGCCACCGTGTTCGTCACCAGGATCAGGGTGGTGGCCGCCGCCTTGGCCATCGCCGCCGCGCCGACCATCGTCTTGCCCGCCCCGCAGGGCAGCACGACGACGCCGGAGCCGCCCGCCCAGAACGCCTCCGCGGCCTGGCGCTGGTAGTCGCGCAGCTGCCAGTCGGTCTCGTCCAAGGCGATCGGGTGCGCTTCGCCGTCGACGTACCCGGCGAGGTCCTCGGCCGGCCAGCCGACCTTCAGCAGCGCCTGCTTCAGCCGCCCGCGCTCGGACGGGTGCACGAGGACCGTGTCCTCGTCGATCCGGGCGCCGAGCATCGGGCTGATCTTCTTGTTGCGGACGACCTCGGTCAGCACCGCGCGGTCGGTGGTCGACATCACCAGCCCGTGCGCCGGGTGGTTGGCGATCTGCAGCCGCCCGAACCGGCCCATCACGTCGACCACGTCGATCAGCAGCGGCTGCGGCACCGGGAAGCGCGAGTACGTCGTCAGCGCGTCGACGACCTGCTCGGCGTCGTGGCCGGCGGCGCGCGCGTTCCACAAGGCCAGGGGCGTGATCCGGTAGGTGTGCACGTGCTCGGGCGCTCGTTCGAGCTCGGCGAACGGCGCGATCGCGACGCGTGCGTCATCGGCCTGGGGGTGGTCGACCTCCAGGAGCACGGTCTTGTCGGACTGGACGATCAGGGGGCCATCAGTCACAACTACTGTTATACGTGCCTCGCTCCGGTCCGCTCCGCTCGCGGGCCCGCCGGTGGGACGAGGTGCCGAGGGGATCACTGGAGGGCACGTTGACCACACCGCCGTTCGACGACAACCCGTTCCGGTCGCCGGGCTACGCGCAGCCCGCGCCGATGCCGCCGGTGCCCGGTCAGCAGCCGATTCCGCACTGGTTCACCACGAAGGTGCGGATCACGCTGGTCGCGTGCGTCGTCGCCGCGCTGGGCCTGGGCGCGTTGGGCGCGATGGGCGTCTACTGGCTCGGCCGCAGCGGGCCGCCGTCCGACGGCGACTGCCTGTACCTGACCCGCGAGGGGGCGGGCAAGCTCGCCTACCACCGCGTCGGCTGCAGCGCGGACAACGCGACGTACAAGGTCGAGAACGCCTACCGCGGGGCCATCGCGTGCGGCTCCGGCGACTACGTGCGGTTCCGGCTCGGCTCCGGCTCGGGCCAGACCCTCTGCCTGGCCCTGAACGTCAAGGCCGGCGACTGCCTGCGTGACGTCGACGACGAGAGCACGATCGGCAAGGTCCTCTGCACCGACCCGGCGGCGCAGGAGCGGGTCGAGGTCCTCTCCGGCTACGGCCGCGACGACAAGTGCGAAGGCGCCGACATGGTGTTCACCTACGCCGGCCCACCGGCCCGCACGGTGTGCCTGATCAAGACCGGCGAGAACATCTAGCCCTCAGTAACCGGTCTTGTCGGGGAGCAGGCCCTGGACGTCGAGGCGGTTCGCCAGCAGGCCCGAGTTGTGCATCAGGTCGGCCACGCGCTGCAGCCGGATGCCGTTGAGCGATGCCGGGTACGAGCCGAGCGAGATCAGCGCGGCCGTCGTCGCGTCGATGTCGGAGAACTTCGGCAGCGCGTCACGCACGATCGCCGGGTCCGTCGCGCTCTGCTGGGCCGCGCCCAGCGCGGTGCGGAACGCGCGGAGGGTGCGCGGGCTGGCCTGCGCGAACGGTTTCGCCGCCGCGTAGCCGGAGAGCGGGAAGTCGAGCGTCGAGCCGCGGGCGCCGTCGGCCAGGATGTGCGCGCCGAGGTCCTTCTCGGCGCGGGTGATGTAGGGCTCGATCATCAGGGCGGCGTCGGCGTCGCCCGCCTGCAGCGCCTGCGGCATCCGGTCGAACGGAACCGGCTTGAACTTGATCTTCGCCTGGTCGACGCCCGCGGTGACCAGCACCGAACGCGCGACGAGCGCGCCGACGTCGTCGAGCATGTTCACCGCGATCTCCGGCGACTTCTTGCCCGTCGGCACGGTGTAGTCCGAGTCCGGCAGTGTGACCAGCGCCATCGTGTCGGGACCGGACGTGTAGGCCTCGCCCTGCAGCTGCAACGCCGTCCCGCCGGCCGCGGCGCGGAACATCGCGATGTCGGAGGCGAAGGTGACGTCGAGGTCGCCCGCGGCCAGCTTCGCCAGCCCGTCTTCGGCACCGAGCTCGACGAGCTGCACGTCCAGCCCGGCGGACCGGAACTTCCCGGCCGCGACGGCGATCCGCAGCGGGGCCGTGTCGATGGCGTTGCCCACACCGACGCGCAGGGTGGTCCGCTCCAGCGGCAGCGGGGGCGCGGGGGTGCCGGAGGAGAACACACTGCAGCCCGCGGTCGCCAGGAGCGCCGCTACCAGCGGAATCAGCCGTCCGCGTCTGTTCATGAACCTTCACCTACCGCGAGAATCTGGTTCTCGTGCTGGATCGTATGGTCCGCGCCCCATACGATCGCGGGCAGGGCCGTATCGTGCCGGCGCGGCTTTCGGATCTTCATAGGGCGGGCTACCGTTCAGTAGGTTCGAGGTGTCGTTCGATCCGCGGGTTCCCGCCCGCGGCGGAAAAGGAAACCAGGTGACCCGTCGCGACAAGCGTCCCCGCAAGGGCGGCGACGCGGCGGATCCGCGTCCGGCGGGTGGCCGCTGGCGGCTGCGGAACTGGCGTCTGGGAACGAAGCTCTTCGCGGTCCTCCTCATCCCGGCGCTCGCCGTGATCGCGCTCGTCGGCCTGCGGATCAGTTCCGACCTCCGCGACGCCCGGCAGCTGGCCGAGTTCGCCACCCGCGGCCGCGTCGACAACACCGTCGCCGAAGCCTTGCACGAGCTGCAACGCGAGCGCGACCTCACCGTGCGGTTCGTCGCCCAGAACCGCCAGGGCGACACCGCCGAGCTCACCGCCCAGCGCAACCGCGTCGACCGGGCCATCGGCGGGTTCGAGCGGACGCTCGCCGAAAGCAGGCCGCGGCTCGACGCGAAGGCCGCGGACAGCCTGCAGCAGACCGACGACCGGCTGCGCGTGCTCGGTGGCCTGCGGTTTTCCGCGGAGCACTCGGCGTTCCCCGCCGACGCCGTGCTGCGCTCCTACAGCGAGCTGATCTCCGGCCTGCTCGACATCAGCGACTCCGCCGCCGCCGACGTCTCCGACCCGGAGCTCGCCCGGATGCGGCTGGCGGGCAACGCACTCGCCCGGATCAAGGACCAGATGTCGGTCAAGCGGGCGGTGATGGCCGAGGCGCTCGCGGCGGGCACGCTCAACCGCGACCGCACGCGCGCGCTGCTCGGCGCGGAAGCCGAACTCGAAGCCGCGCGTAGCGATTACCGCACCTTCGCCACCCCTGAACAGCAACGGATGTACGACGACACGGTGATCGGCCTGGTCGTCGACATCGGCAACGACATGGTCGAATCCGCGCTCACCCGCACCGAAAACGGCCAGAACCTCTCGGGCCTCGACCCGAACCAGTGGGACACCTCGGCGACGCACACGGTGAACCTCGCCCACCGGGTGCAGCAGGCGCTGCTGGTCCAGTTGCAGGAACGCACGGACACCCTCGCGGCCCAAGCCAGGACGGCCGCGCTGTGGGACGGCGGCGTGGTCCTCGGCGTCCTGCTCGTCGCCGGCGTGCTGTCGGTGGTCATCGCGCGATCCCTGTTGCGCCCCTTGCGGATCCTGCGCCGGACGGCGCTGGAAGTGGCCGAGCACCGGCTGCCCGCGGCCGTGCAGAACCTGCTCACCGACCCCGAGCCCGCGCCCGAGAACCTGCGGAAACGGCTCGCCGTCGCGCCCGTGCCGGTGTTCACCCGCGAAGAGCTCGGCCAGGTCGCGCGCGCCTTCGACGCCGTGCACGGCGAGGCCGTCCGGCTCGCCGGCGAACAGGCCATGCTGCGCGAGAACGTCAACGCGATGTTCGTCAACCTCTCGCAGCGCAGCCAGGACCTCGTCGAGCGGCAGCTGTCGGTGCTCGACCGGATGGAGGCCGACGAGCAGGACCCGGACACCCTCGCCGGGCTGTTCGAACTCGACCACCTCGCGACGCGGATGCGGCGCAACAGCGAAAACCTGCTGGTGCTCTCCGGCCACGACTCGGCGCGGGAGGACGCCGGGTCCGTGCCCGCCGACGAGATCATCGGCGCCGCGCTCTCGGAGGTCGAGCACTACCAGCGGATCGAGCTGGGCCCGGCCCCGCAGGTCGCGGTCCGCGGCGAGGCCGTCAACGACCTCGTGCACGTCGTTTCCGAGCTGCTGGAGAACGCGACGCGCTACTCCGGCGACGAGATGGTCACCGTGGCGAGCGCCGAAACCCACGACGGCGACTGGCAGATCGAAATCATCGACCACGGCGCCGGCATGCCGCAGGCGGAGATCGACCGCACCAACTCCCGCCTCGCGCACCCGCCGGACGTCGACGTCGAGGTGTCGCGCCGGATGGGCCTGTTCGTCGTCGCCACGCTGGCCACGCGCCACCGCATCGACGTCAGCCTGAGCCCCGGCGCGGACTCCGGGCTGGTGGCGACCGTGCTGGTGCCCGCGGCCCTGATCGTCGAGCTGCCGCCGATGCCGGCACCGCCCCCGCCCGCCGAGCCGTCCGCCGCCCCGGAACCGGAGCTGCTGGCGCCGCTCGCCCCGCTGACGCCGGAGCCGGAACCCGAGCCGGAGCCGGAGGAGCTGACGCCGCCGTCGATCGAGGCAGGCCCGCCGCGCCGGGCCCCGGTGATCGCCCGCGACCAAGCGCCGGAATGGCCGACCGCCGACGACGAAGCCCACCTGGACCTCGACGCCCCGACCGAGCGGATGCCCGCCTACCGTGACGTCCTGTCCCGCTGGTTCGACGCCTCCGCCGCGCCCGAGCCGCCGCGGAAGCCCGCCGAACCGCTGCCGGTCGCCGAGGAGCCGCGGCCGGTCGATCCCCAGCCGCGGCACGCGCTTTCCGCGCCGGCGCCGGTCCGCGAACCCGAGCCGCCACCGCCGCCGCCACCACCCCCACCACCGCCGCCGGTGGCCGTCGCGCCCGAGCCCGGGCCGGACGACGAGGACACCGAACCGCGGCTGACGCCCGTCGCGCCGCCCGCCCCGGTCGAGCCTTCGTACGAATGGCCCACCCCGGCCGAACTGGAGCAGGAGGACGGCGCCGAGGACACCTGGCCGTTCCTGCAGACCGTCGATTCCGCGGCGAGCCCGGGAGCGGTGCCGGAGCAGCGGCCGATACTCTCTCTTTCCCCGGAAGCGGTGCGCGAGCGGATGACGAGCCTTCAAGGCGGCTTCCGGCGAGGGCGGCATGCGAGGGGGGACGACACCCGGAACCAGTGAAACGGATTGAGGCATGAGCTCGAAGACGCCCCTGCTGGAAGTGATCGCGCTGGACGCGGCGGACGCCGAAAGCGCGCAGGCGGGCGGGGCCGACCGCCTCGAACTGGTTGCGGACATGGCGCAGGACGGCCTGACGCCGTCGGTCGAAACGCTGCGTGCGGTGCTTTCGGCGACCGACCTCCCGGTGCGGGTCATGCTGCGGGACAACGGTTCCTTCGCCGTCGGCGACCTCGAAGGCCTGCGCGCGGACACCGCCCGGCTGATCGACGCGGGCGCGCGGGAGTTCGTCTTCGGCTTCCTCAACGTCGACAGCGAGATCGACCTCGACGCCTGCGAGGCGCTGATCAAGGAGGTCGACGGTCTGCCGTGGACGTTCCACCGCGCCATCGACCGCACGCGCGATCCGCTGCGCGCGTACGACCAGCTGGCCGAGCTCGGCTGTGACACCGTGCTCGCCGCCGGTCACCCGAACGGCGTGGCCAGCGGCCTTTCGGTGCTGCAGCGGCTCGCGCAGCGCGACGGCGGCCCCGCGCTGCTCGTCGGCGGCGGGCTGCGCGCGCAGCAGGTTCACCTCCTGCGCGCGGGTGGCGTGCGCGGGTTCCACGTCGGCAGCGCGGTGCGGCCCGGTGGCTGGCAGGCGCCGGTCGACGCCGGTGCGGTGCGCACCTGGGTCGACCTCGTCAAATCCTGACCGGCTACGCCGTTCTCGCGCAGAATCGGCGGAGTAGAACGATTTCCGCCGTTGTTTTGACGTGCCTGCCGCATTCGTGAACCGGCGCGTGAAATTGCATCCGCCGTGTGCAGTGTCGCGGGCTGGGTTGCGCGTGCGGCTGCACGAGCATTTCCAGCTTTGACCTGGTTGGTGGCTGATTTTCCGCTGATCGGCTGGCTACGGTGGTCCCGCATTTCGCGATCCGGCCGATCTTCAAGGAATCGATCTGCAGTGCGGGAGGCGGCGCCGTGTGCGCGCGTATTCAGTTCGAGAACTCGTTGCGAGGACAGCAGGAAACCAGGACGGCGGCCATCAGGTGGATTTCCGTCACCTGGGGCCGGTGGATTCCCCGTGGCTGCCGTACGGGTGCGGCCGCAGCGAGCCGAAAGGCCGAATCGTGACCGGCACGATACCGCGCCAACGCGGAACCGAAACCTCCGAGGACGAATTCGCGAAACTGGGGCTCGGCGGTTCCCTCGCCCTGACCGGGCTGCTGGCCGTCGTCAAGATCGCGGAAACCGCCACCGGCGTGGTGCTGACCGCCACCGGGGTGCTGCCCGGTGCCAGTCCCTCGAAGGAGCGGGCTCCGGCCTGGCCCGGCGGGGAATGAGCGGAGCTGCCCGATCGGCAGCTCTCTACGGACGGAGGGCTGCCATGACCGGCAGTGACGGGCGGGACGAACGGAGCGGTACGCGCGTGGGCCTCGCCGATGTGCGGCAGCTCGAGGACAGCGTCGCCGAACTCAGGGCGCTGGACTACCGGTACGGCGGCGGCTCGTGCCGGGCGGCCGTGGAGTCGAGGCTGCCCGCCGCCGTGGCGCTGCTGGACGGCGCGACGAAAACCGTCGTACTGGCGCGGCTGTACACCGCGGTGGCCGACCTCTACAACCTGGCGGGCTGGACGAACTTCGACCAGGACCGCCCGGCCGCCGCGCTGGTGGCGTTCGCGCGAGCTCTGGAGCTGGCCGTCGAAGCCGGCAATGACGACCTCCAAGCCAACATCCGCTACCGCGTCGGCCGGCTGCACCTGCACTACGGCGCGGTCGACGCGGCGCTGCTGGAGTTCGCGCAGGGCCGCGAGGCGGCGGTTGCGGCGCACTCCAAGCTCGCCCAGGCGATCCTGTCGGCCAACCAGGCGTGGGCGCACGCGATGAAGGCCGACGTCACCGGCGCGCTGACCCACCTGCGCCGCGCCCGGCAGGAGTTCGCCGAGGCCGAGGGGCGCGAACCGTCGCCGTGGGCGGCGTTCTTCGGCGCCACCGACATGGCGGCGATGGTCGGGACGGTGCACGGCGAACTGGCGCAGGTGGTCGACGTCCGCCACGGCCGCGACGGCATTCCCGCCCTCGTCGAAGCGATCGGCGGCTACCCGCGTGGCATGACGCGCAGCCGCTCGCTGACGTTGATCTGGCTGGCCACCGTGCACGCGCTGGACGGTGATCTCGACGTCGCCGCCACCGTGGGCGAGGAGGCGGTCGAGCTGGCCGGCGCGCTGCGGTCGCCGCGGGTGCGCCAGCGGTTGCACACGCTGTCGGCGGCCGCCCGCCGGTTCTCCGGCAGCGCGGACGCGCGGGCGCTCGTCGAACGCGTCGAAACGGTCGGGCATTCCGGACAATAATCGGTTTGCCATGGAAAGGTAAACCCGCCGGAAAATGAAAATGGGATCCGTCGAAGCCCAGACAAAAGTAGGTTCCTCGGCGCGATCAAGGGTTCTTATGCTTCTCGGCAACCTGCGGCGGACATTCCGCGCAGGCCCGGTCCCCACCGCCGAGAGGAAATTCCCCCATGCGCTTGCGCAAGCTCGTCGCGGCCGCCGTGCCGCTGCCGGCACTGCTCGGCCTCGCCGTGGCCGTCCCGGCCGCCGCGGCGTCGGAACCGCTGCTCACGCTGGCCGACAACGCCGCGCCGCTGGTCAACAGCGCCCGCACCGGCGACGTCGCGGCCGACCGGCCGATCACCGCCGCGCTCTCGCTGAAACTGCACAACCAGCAGGCGCTCGAAAAGTTCCTCGCCGACGTGCAGAATCCGGCGTCGGCGCAATATCACCGGTTTCTGACCCCGGCGCAGTTCAATGCCAGGTTCGGTCCGACCCAGGCCGACGTCGACAAGGCCGTCTCATTTCTTGGGAAAGCCGGGTTGCGCGGGATCGAGGTTTCCGGCAACCGGCAGGCCATCACGTTCACCGGCTCGGCGGCGCAGCTCGAGTCGGCGTTCCGGACCCGCATCGGGACCTACCACGACCAGGCGTCCGGGCGGGACTTCTTCGCCAACGACGCGGTTCCGGCCGTGCCGGCGAGCGTCTCGGACGTCGTGGGTGGGGTCGTCGGTCTCGACGACCACGCGGTCCGGACGCATTCGGCGAAGCCGCTCGCCCAGCCCAACGTCGTCAAGTCCGTCACCCCGCCGGTGCTCAAGACCGCCTACGGCACAAGTGGCCTGTCGGCGACGGGCAGTGGCGTGAACGTCGGCTTCGTCGAGTTCGACGGCTACCAGAAGGCCAACATCACCAAGTACGACAGCGCGTACGGCCTGTCCGCGGGCTCGGTGACGACGGTGCCGGTCAGCGGCGCGAACTACGATTCTTCGCCGGGCGACGGCCAGATCGAGGTCGAACTCGACATCGAGGTCGTGCACGCGCTCGCCGCGGCGGCCAACGACTACGTCTACGAGGCACCGAACTCGAGCGCCGGCGAACTGGCGATGTACCAGAAGATCGCCTCGGACGCGAAGGTCGACGTCGTCTCGATCTCCTGGGGCGCCTGCGAATCGGCCGAGGGTTCGAGCGCGGCGAAGAGCGTCAGCAGCGCGATCGCGACCGGAACGGCGGAGGGCATCTCGTACTTCGCGGCGGCGGGCGACGACGGCACGACCGACTGCTACCGCCAGACGGGTTCGACGGCCCGCGGCGTGGACTTCCCGGCGTCGAGCCCGAACGTGTCGGGCGTGGGAGGGACGAAGCTGAGCGTGACGTCGTCCAACGGCTACAGCAGCGAAGTGGTCTGGAACGACGGCAACAGCGGCGGCTCGACCGGCGGCGGCATCTCGACGGTGTTCACGGCCCCGTCGTGGCAGTCCTCGCAGAGCACGACATACCGCAAGGTCCCGGACGTGGCGGCGGACGCCTCCCCGACGTCGGGCTACTACATCTACAGCGCGGGAACGTGGGAGACGGTCGGCGGCACCTCGGGCGCGACGCCGCTCTGGGCGGCCTTCGCGGCACTGCAGAACCAGGTGCACGGGGGAGCGCTCGGCAACCTGAACCCGAAGTTCTACTCGATCGGCAACGGGTCCTCGTACGGCACGGGTTTCCACGACGTGACGTCGGGCAACAACACCCTGCACGGCACGACCGGGTTCAGCGCCGGGACGGGATATGACCAGGTCACGGGCTGGGGTTCGTTCAAGGCGGCGGGTTTGAGCGGCCTGATCGGGTAAGCCCGAGGTGGCGGGGCTGTCGCGGGTTCGCGACAGCCCCGTCGCCCGTTTTTGTCGGTGCCCGATGACACAATGTGTGCATGGCAACACTGATAGCGACACCGAGGTCCCGGGCGCTGGGATTCGGGCTACGGACGGCGAGGGAGGCGCGGAAGCTGGGCGTGCGCGAACTCGCGCGGATGGCGAAGGTAGCGGCGCAGAGTCTCTCGCATTGGGAGAGCGGAACCCGCGTGCCCAAGACCGAGCAGGTGGCGCTGCTGCTCGGGGCGCTGCGGGTGGATCCGGTGGAGCGCAAGCGGTTGCTGGAGTTGGCGAGCAATGCTCGCGAGCCCAACTGGCTCGAGCACAGCATTCCGGGGATCTCACCGCGGCTCTCGGCCTTCATCGAATACGAGCGCACCGCTTCGGCGATCTTCGCCTGGGAACCGCTGCTGATTCCCGGGCTGCTGCAGACCCCGGACTATGTGCGGACGATCCTGGCGGCCGCCGGGCGGTCGCGGGCGGAGGAGGAGTTGCGGATCAAAGTGCGCCTGATGCGGCAGGAGGTGCTGGATGGCTGGAATTCGTCGCCCTACACCGCCCTCCTCGCCGAGACCGCGCTGAGGCAGCGGCGCGGTGGCGCCGAGATCATGGTTCCGCAGCTCAGGCACCTCGCCGAGATGGCGCAGCGGCGGAACGTGAGTGTGCGGGTCCTGCCGGACAACGAGGATTTCCACCCGGGGCTCAACGGTTCTTTCGTCATCTTCGACTACGCCGATCTGCCCCCGATCGTCTTCTTGGAGCAGTACCGCGGCAGTGCCTACCTCTACGATGAGCAGCAGGTGGCCGATTACCGGGCGGCCCAGCGGGCGATGGCGGCACTGGCCCTGAGCGAGCAGGAATCCTGCGTGCTCATCCGGGGGGTGATCGCCGACTTGGAGGCATGATGTGGCGTAAGTCCAGTTACAGCGGCACCGAAGAGAACTGCGTCGAGGTGAAGCTCGGGCCGGTGTCACAGATCCGCGACACCAAGGACCGCTCCGGCGGCACCCTGACCGTCGGTTCGGCCGCTTGGGGGGCTTTCCTTCGCAAGGCTAAGCGTTAACCTGGTCCGCATGATCAAGCGCACGGTGCTGGACGCCACCCGTGAACTCCTCCGCGAACTCGGCCTCACCACGGTGTTCGGCAACCCCGGCACCACCGAGGTGCCGTTCCTCACCGACTGGCCCGACGACTTCGACTACGTCCTGGGCCTGCAGGAGTCCGCCGTCGTCGCGATGGCCGATGCCTACGCCCAGGCCACCCGGCAGGCCGTCCTCGTCAACCTGCACTCCGCCGGCGGCGTCGGGCACGGGCTCGGCAGCCTCTTCAACGCCTACCGCAACCGGACGCCGTTGATCGTCGTCGCCGGGCAGCAGGTGCGGTCGCTCATCCCGCACGAACCCTTCCTCGGGGCCCTCGAAGCGCCCGAGTTCCCGAAGCCGTACGTGAAGTGGTCGATCGAACCCGCCTCGGCCGAAGACGTGCCCGCCGCGCTCGCGCGGGCTTACCACGTCGCCACGCAGGCCCCGTCCGGTCCCGTTTTCGTGTCCGTGCCCGCCGACGACTGGTCCGTCACCACCGAACGGCCGATCGTCTCGCGTCCCCGGATCCGCGGCTACGCGCCCGATCCCGAGGCCGTCGACGAGCTCAACGCCGCCTTGGAAGCCGCCGAACGGCCGGCGATCGTCGTCGGGGGCGCCGTCGACCAGGACGGGGCCGTCATCGAGACCGTCGCGCTCGCCGAACGGCTCAACGCCGCCGTGTGGGTCGCTCCGATGTCCTTCCGCTGCTCGTTCCCCGAGGACCACCCGCTGTTCCAAGGGTTCCTCGACCCCGAACGCGGCGCCGTCGCCGATGCGCTCGCGCCGTACGACCTCGTCGTCGTGCTCGGGGCGCCCGCCTTCACCTACCACGTCGAGCGCGGCCGGGGAGAAGCCTCTCTACCCCCTCTGTTCATCGTCAGTGACGACGAGCAGGTCCTCGCACGCGCCTTCGAGGGCACCGGTATCCGCGCCACGCCGAAGCTGGGCATCCGCGCGCTGCTGAACGTCGTCGAGCGCAGCACGCGGCCCGCGCCGGCCCCGCGGCAGCGGCCCGCGAAGCCGGCCGGCGACGCGCTGACCGGCGAGCTCGTCTACTCGACGCTCGCGGACCTGTTGCCGGACAACGCCCTCGTCGTCGAGGAGGCGCCCAGCCACCGCGGGATCCTGCACGACCACCTGCCGATCACGGCCACCGACACCGGCTTCCTGACGATGGCCAGCGGCACGCTCGGCTACGGCGTCCCCGGTGTGGTCGGCGCGGCGCTCGCCCGCCCGGACCGCAAGGTCGTCGGCGTGATCGGCGACGGCTCGAGCATGTACGGCATCCAGGCCCTTTGGACGGCGGCCCGCGAAGAACTGCCGGTGACGTTCGTGATCCTGGACAACTCCGAGTACGCGGCGGTCCGCATCCTCGGCGACGCGATCGGCGGCGCGAAGCTGCCGGGCACCGAACTGGGCGGCATCGGCTTCGCGGCGCTGGCGGAAAGCATGGGCTGCCACGGCGTGACGATCACCGAGCCGGCGCAGCTGGCCTCCGGCCTCACCGAGGCGCTGGCCGACCCGCGGCCGACGCTGGTCCACGTCAAGGTGGCCTCGTCGTCCAAGTCGCTGTACTGAACCCGGCCGGTGGTCCACAGTGGACATCCACTGTGGACCACCGACGGGTCAGCTGTGCGTCTTGGTCTCGGTGACTCCCGGGGCCACGTCCGACGCCCGCTCGGCCAGCTCCCACTCGGCGGCGTCCGACGCGGCCGTGGCGGCCTCCGCCGGCGTACCGCCGTGCAGCAGCCGCGCCACTTCGCCGCGCAGGGTCACGAACTCCACCGACTCGCGCGTGGTGATCTGGTCGCGCTCGGCGGGCAGGCCCACCGGCAGGTCCGCCACGATCGACGCCGGTGACTTCGACAGCACCAGCACGCGGTCGGACAGGTACACGCTCTCGTCGATGTCGTGGGTGACGACCAGGATCGTGCTGCCCTGCTCGCGCTGCACCCGCCGGGTCAGGTCCTCCAGCTCGAAGCGCGTCTGGGCGTCGACCGAGGCGAACGGCTCGTCCATCAGCAGCAGCGCCGGGCGGCTGGCCAGCGCGCGGGCGATCGACACCCGCTGCTGCATGCCGCCGGACAGCTGCCAGGGGTACTTCCCGCCGACGCCGGACAGGCCGACCTGCTCGAGCGCCTCGGCCGCACGCTTGCGGCGTTCGGCTTTCGAGATCGGCCGCCACCGCAGCGGGAACTCGACGTTCTTCTGCACCGACAGCCAGGGGAACAGCGAGCGGCTGTAGTCCTGGAAGACGACGGCGAGGTCGTCCGGCACCCCGGAGACGCGGTCGCCGTGCAGGCTGACCGTGCCGTCGGTCGGCGGGGTCAGTCCGGCGATGCAGCGCAGCAGCGTCGACTTCCCGCAGCCCGACGGGCCGACGATGCTGGCCAGCTGGCCGGCTTCGACGGTGAACGAAAGGTTGTCGACCGCCGTGTGCGCCTTCGCACCGGCACCGTAGGTGTGGCTGAGGCCGGACACTTCGAGCATGGTGGACATGGGGAGAGGCCTTTCGAAGCGTCAGTCGCGGCCGAGGCGGGCCGGCTGCCAGGCCAGCACCCGCCGCTCGGCGGCCAGGAAGATCGTGTTGAAGACGTAGCCGAGGATGCCCAGCAGCACCAGCCACGACCACATGGTGGGGAACTCGAAGTCCTGCTGGGCGTTCATCAGCGAGCGGCCGATGCCGCGGTAGGCCCCGACGAGCTCGGAGATCACCATCAGCAGCAGCGAAATCGACAGGCTCAGCCGCAGCCCGGCGAAGATCTTCGGCGCCGCCGCGGGCAGCACCACCATGCCGAGCCAGTACCCGCGGGGGGTGCGGAACGACCGGGCCGTCTCCACCTTCACCTGGTCGACCGAGCGGACGCCGTCGATGGTGTTGAGCAGCACCGGCCACACCGCGCCGAAGATGATCGACGCGATCTGCATGCCCGAGCTCAACCCGAACAGCACCGAGAACACCGGGATCAGCGTGGGCGGCGGGATCGAGCGGAAGAACGCGAACAACGGGCCGACGTAGTCCAGCGCACGGGCGGACCGGCCGACGAACACGCCGAGCAGGATCCCGGCGATCGCGGCCAGCGCCCAGCCGCCGAGCATCCGGCCGAGGCTGGGGAACACGTTGTCGAACACCGTGTCGGTGAGGAACAGGTGAGTCGCCGGCCCGGTGAACCACAGCTTGGCGGCGGCGGCCGCGATCTCCGTCGGCGGGGGGAAGAACTTGCTGCCACCGGCCCGGGCGGCGAACTCCCACACGACGACGAGGATCGCGAACAGCAGCCAGTTGCGCAGGACCGCGGCGGCACCGCGCGCGGCGCGCTTGCCCACCCGGCCCGAAAGGGTCGCCGCGGTCACGCGATCGCCTCCCGGTCCACCGTGCTCCACCGGAACAGCCGGTTGCCCAGCCGTTCGAGGCCTTCGTTGATCAGGTACCCCAGTGCCCCGGCCACCACGGTGCTGGCGAAGACCAGGTCGAACCGCGTCGAGCCGGTGCTGACCAGCATGATGTAGCTGCCGAGCCCGACCTCGGAACCGGCCAGGAACTCGGTGCTGACGACGGCGATCAGCGCGATCGTCGCGGACAGCCGGACGCCGGTGAAGACGAACGGCGCCGTCTGCGGCAGCGCGACCGAGGACAGGATGCGGAACCGGCTGGTCCCGCAGGCCCGCGCGGTCTCCATCAGCACCGGGTCGATCTCGCTCATCCCGTAGATGGTGTTGAACATGATCGGCCAGAGCGAGGCGTACACGCCGAGGGTGATCTTCGCCTCGGGCCCGGAGCCGATCACCAGCAGCACGAGCGGGATGAGCGCCGCGACCGGGATCGGCCGGAGGAACTCGACGATCGCCGCGGTCGCCGTGCGCAGTGCCGGGACGCTGCCCAGCAGCAGGCCGGCGGGCACCCCGATGGCGATGGCGATCGCGATGGCGATCAGCCAGGCGAGCATGGTCGCGATGATGCCGCGGACGAAGGCGGCGTCGCCGAACAGTTCGCCCATGGTGACCAGGACGACGCTCGGCGGCGGGATGAACGTCTTGCTGACCAGGCCGACCTGGCAGGCTGCCTCCCAGATCAGGAGGAAGCCGGCCAGGCCGGCCAGGCCACGGAGCAGTTTTGCCACGTCAGCTGGTCACCTGGGGGGCGATCATCGGCGCGGCGTCGACCTTGCTGGTGATGACGCCCATCTGCAGCAGCAGGTCCGGGACGCGCTGGAGGCGCCGGGCGTCCAGCGTGGAGCCGTAGCCGGGCAGGGTCAGCAGCTTGGCGGTGTCTTCGTCGATCTTCGCGTACTTCACCAGCAGCGGCTCGGCCTTCGAGCGGTCGTTGATGATGTCGCTGGTGGCCTTCTTCATCGCGCGCTGGAAGGCCGCGAGGGTCTTCGGGTCCGACTGCACCCACTTGGTCGTCGCGCCGTAGCCGGTCAGCGGGAAGTCCTGGGTCGCGCCGGTGTTGATGTCGATGACCGGGGTGGCCCCGACGACCTTCGCCGCCTGGGACAGCTGCGGCTCCGGCATGTAGGCCGCGTCGACCTGGTTGTCCTTCAGGGCCGCCGCCATGTTCGGCAGCGCGACCGGCACCCACTTGACGTCGTTGTAGTCGACGCCGTGGTCCTTCATGACGGACTTGGTGAGGATGTCCGAAGCGGTGTTGAGGGCGGTGATGGCGATCCGCTTGCCCTTGAGGTCGTTGACCGTCTTCACCGGCGAGTTCGGCACCGTGACGATCGCGTTGCTCTTGGCGTTGACCGACGTGCCGTCGGCGACCAGCTGGATGTCCGCGGCGCCCTTGCTCTTGCCGACGAAGAACGGCGTGTACGTCGAGAGGGCGATGTCCGCCTCGCCGCTGATCGCCTTCTGCATCGACTCCTGGCCGCTCTTGGCAACGATCTGCTCGACCTCGAGACCCTCGGCCTTGAAGTAGCCGCCGTCCACGGCCAGCCAGAACGGGGCCAGGTCCGTGGTCGGCATGATGGAGACCTTGATCTTCGACTTCTCCAGGCCGCTCCCGTTCGACGAGGCGTTCGAGCTGTCCGAGCCGAGCGCACTGCAGCCGGTGAGGGCCGTGGCGGCTGCGACGGTGAGGGCGAGCCCGAGCGCGGCGCGGCGAGTGCGAACCCGGCCACTGCTCATGGCGTTTCCAAGCAAGGCCTGCTCCTTGAAGAAAGTGACGGTTGGGGAACCGATTTCAGTGGAAGTGCGTGACTCATTACCGGAAGTCACGCGGGCCACTGTAGAGAACGTGACAGCTTGCTCACAATGGGTGGAATCACTACCTGACCGAGTGGCGCACGTCACTCTTTCGGCCTCTGGTCTAGACCCACTGCTCCACTCGTCGTAGAGGTTCACCCAGCGTAGGGGCAGGTTCCCGAATCAGCGATGACTGCTGTGCGTCGGCTGAGCGAACGCTGTGCAAGATTGAGCGGGTGCTGTCGGGAGGGTTACATCTTCCCCGGCCGTTCGCTACCCTCTGCACCTGCGGGGAGGTATCAACCTCCGATGTAGTGAGAGAGAGTGCCTGGATGGCCGATCAAGAAGTCCCACTTCGGTGTACCAGCACACACTGTGCTTTTCCTGAGAGAATCTTCCCCGCAATGACCACTGCCTGGCCGGGCACAACCGCCGCGCCGGTGGGTTAGGCCGATCAACAGACCGATGCAGGACCAGCGCAGGGACCCGACCGTGATGCTCGAGCTGAACCGATTCCGTCCGGCTGGACGGGGTTCAGGAACCCCCGTCAAAGACGATCTTTTCACCCGTACGGGTAGCGTCTTGCGCTGGGCTCCTTCCGATGGGCCGGAGCGCCGGAACGCCGGGAGCGTGCAGACGAGTGGCTGAGGAGAACGCGATGCGCCCTGGCGGGCGCTGGACCGACCAGGGTTTCCCGAGCACGAACGATGATGGTGGAGCGGCGGTGCCGAACGAAGACGCCGCGGGGGTGGGAGGGGCCCCCGCGCAGTCGCCCGGAGCGGATCCGGGCCGGAAGGCCGGGCTGTTCTCCGGCATGCGCGACTGGCGGCTGCGGTCCAAGCTGGCCGCGGTCCTGATCATCCCGACACTGACGGCGCTCGCACTGGGCGCGGTACGCGTGTTCGACGACGCCCGCGAGGCGGCGGAGTTCCAGCGCACCGCCGACCAGGTCGCGTTCGCCGTCAAGGTCACCACAGTGGTGCACGAGCTGCAGAACGAACGCTCGCTGGCCGTCGCGCGGATCTCCTCGCAGAACCAGCTGCTGCAGACCGGGCTCGACTCGCAGATCGCCAAGGTCGACCGCGAAGTCGGCGGCCTGCGCGACGCGGCGCGCACCCTCGACTACGACGACCAGGCGACCAAGGACCGCTACACGCGCGGTCTGCAGCGCCTGGACGCCCTGCGCCCGCTGCGGGCGGCGTTCAACACGCAGAACAGCCTGCCCGACATCACGGTGCTCACCGCCTACTCGGGCATCGTCGACTCGCTCATCGAGCTGGGCCGCGAAGTGACCACCGCGGTCACCGACCGGGACGTGCTGCGCCTCGGCACGAGCACGCAGGCGATCAGCGAGGCCAAGGAGTTCACCACCCGCTCCGACGCCGAGCTGCAGATCGCCGCGTTCCGCGGCAACTTCCCCGGCGACCTGCTGGACCAGACGCGTGCGTCGGCCTCCAGCGCGGACGCCTCCGTCGCGGCCTTCCTCGCGAACGCCGACGACGACCAGCGGCAGCTCTACAACGACACCTACTCCGGCCCGGAGGTCGACGACCGCCGCCGGATCCAGACCTCGGCGTTCTCCTTCGCCCAGCTGGGTGACCCGCCGAACATCGACACCACCGCGCTCGGCAAGGACAGCACCGTGTCGGCCGACAAGCTGCACGCGGTCGAGTCGAACCTGCTGGCCCAGCTCAAGACCCGCGCCGACGACCTCGCCACGCAGGCGGTCAACTCGGCGTGGATCGGCGGTGCCGTGGTGCTCGCCGCGCTGGCGCTCGCGGTCGTGCTGATGCTCATCGTCGCCCGCCTGATGCTGCGCCCGCTGCGGGTGCTGCGGAAGAGCGCGCTGGACGTCGCCTACACCCGGCTGCCGGAGACCGTGCAGGCGATCCTGGACGACCCGGACCCGGTCGGCGCCTCGAAGAAGGCCGTCCAGCCGGTGCCCGTCACCTCCCGCGACGAGATCGGCGAGGTCGCGCGGTCGTTCGACATCGTCCACGAACAGGCCGTCAAGATGGCCGCCGAGCAGGCTCTCCTGCGCGAGAACGTCAACGGCATCTTCGTGAACCTGTCCCGCCGGTCGCAGCGGCTGGTGGAACGCCAGCTCGGCGTCATCGACCGGCTCGAGGCCGACGAGCAGGACCCGGACCACTTGGCCAGCCTGTTCGAGCTCGACCACCTCGCGACGCGGCTGCGGCGCAACGGTGAGTCCCTGCTGGTGCTCTCCGGCGCCGGCCTGGCGAAGTCGGTGCCCAAGCCGGTGCCCGCCGCCGACGTCATCGGCGCCGCGGTGTCGGAGATCGAGCAGTACGCCCGGATCGAGGTCGGCATCGTGCCCGACGTCGCGGTCCAGGGCCTCGCGATCCACGACCTCGTGCACGTCCTCGCCGAGCTGCTGGACAACGCGACCTACTTCTCCGAGCCGGAGACGAAGGTCATCGTCCGGGCCGTGGTGACCCGCCGGAAGGCGCTCGCCATCCAGGTCACCGACCACGGTGTCGGCATGAGCGAGGAGCGGCTGGCCGAGGTCAACGCCCGCCTGGCCGACCCGCCGGACCTGGACGTGTCGGTGACCCGGCGAATGGGTCTGTACGTGGTTTCGCGGCTGGCCAAGCGCCACGGCATCGAGGTCCGGCTGCGCGAGAACGAGGACATCGAAGGCGGCGTGATCGCCAGGGTCGTCGTCCCGGCCGAGCTGCTCACCCAGCTCCGCCCGGGCATGCAGCGGCAGACGCCGCCGCCGGCGAACCGCTCCGAGACGTCGATGTCGATGCCGAGCATCCCGCCGATCCCGGCCGCGCGCTCGGACTTCGACCAGACGCAGACGTTCGCGCAGACGCCGCCGCCGCGCTCCAACCCGACCCCGGCGCTGCCGCCACCGCCGGCTCCCGAGCCGGTGGCCAGCCAGGGCGGCCTGGTGCCGCTCGACCAGCCGATCAGCCTGGACGACCTGGTCAGCGGCGGCCGCGCGGCCGGCCCGTTCCTGTCGCCGGAGCTGCCGAAGCCCGACACGCCGGCTTGGCCGACCGCCGAGGACCTGGCGCCGCTGACGCCGTCGTCCAACGGCGACGGGGCCAGCTCGCGGGCCGCCGACACGCAGTTCGCGCCGCTGGTGCTGCCCAAGCGCGAGCCGAAGTACGTGCCGCCGGAGGAGCCGCCACCGGCGCCGCCGCCCGCGGCCGAGGTCGGTTCGTCGGCGCTCGAGGACGATGTACCCACCCGGCGGTTGCCGATCTACCAGTCGGTGCTGTCACGCTGGTTCAGTGAGGGTGACGACTCGGCCGCCGACCCGGTGCCGCCGCAGGGCGAGGGTGAAGACCCCAACCTGCCGCCGCTCACCGGTGCCGACGAGCACCCGGCGCCCGCCGCCGAGCCGGCCGAGCCGTCCCGCGACGAGCTCCAGCCGACCGCGGCGACCCGGCACCCGCTGCTGCCCGCCGACGACGGCTGGCACAGCGCCTCCGACGACGGCTGGCAGGCGGCGCAGTCGCTGCTGGAGTCCAAGAACGAGGAGATCACCCCGGCCGGGCTGCCCAAGCGCATCCCGAACGCCTACCTGGTGCCGGGATCGATCAGCAGCCCCAGCTCGACGCCCGAGGCACCGGCGCAGAACAACTTCGCCGACGCGACCGCCGGTATGCCCGGAACGGGTGCGATCACCCGCTCCGCGTCCGCGGCGCGGAGCCGGATGGCAAGCTTCCAGCGGGGCTACACCTCGGGACGGCACGCCTTGAAGGAACTCCCGGCCGAAGACAGGCTGGAAGGCAGCGGGGTTCCGGGGCGTGGCAACACCACAGACAGCAGTGAGGAGTGAAAGTGACACGGGCGGGTGCAATGCAGCCGGGTGGCTCCGCGCAGCCGAACGGCCAGGCGCATGCCAAGGCGAACAATGCCGGCAGCTTCGCTTGGCTGATCACGGATTTCGTGCACCGGGTGCCCGGCGCGGCCCACGCGGTCGTGGTTTCGGCCGACGGCCTGCTCCTGGCGGCTTCGCGAGGGCTGCCGAAGGACCGGGCGGACCAGCTGGCCGCGGTTGCGTCGGGGCTGACCAGCCTCGCGCGCGGCGCGGCCAAGGTGTTCGAGGGCGGCACGGTGGCGCAGACCGTGGTCGAGATGGCCAACGGTTTCCTCTTCCTCATGTCGGTTTCCGACGGTTCGTGTCTGGCGGTTCTGGGGTCGCCGGAGAGTGACATCGGCCTGGTCGTCTACGAGATGACCTTGCTGGTGGAGCGGGTCGGCCAGCAGCTGACTCCGGAGATGCGGGCGCAACTGCAGGGTGCGGCCGTCCGCCGCTGAGGACCTGGGAACCGAGGAGAGAGCCGTGGACGACGGGCGCTTGAGGGGTGATGGCCGGCTCGGTGACGACTTCTCCGGCGGGTGGTCCGATCAGTCGGACGAGGGCCGGGAGGACTGGCAGTCGTTCCGGGACCGCGTCGACCGCGAGTGGCGTGCGCGGCGGGTGCAGGCCTCCGACAGCGACCCCGTGCGAGAGCCGCCGAACTGGCTGACCGACAGCAATGCCGGGCAGGAACCGCTCCGGCCGATCGCCGGCGGCACCGAGTACCGCGACCGCCTGCTCGGCGGTCCGGGCGCGGAGCTGTTCGGCGGGTCGAGCGGGCCGCTGTACGACGCGCGCGACTTCGCGGCGTACACGACCGAGCGCGACTTCGGCGCGGGTCCGGACTCCGGTGAGTTCGCCGCGGCACTGCCGCAGCAGGCCCACCAGGAGTACGTGGACACGCCGCCGCCGACCGAGATGGAGACGTCCGGCCTGGTCCGGCCGTACTTCCGGACCCGGGGCCGGACGAAGGCGACGCTCGACCTGGCCATCGAGGCGTTGATCTCGACCAGCGAACAGGGCCGGATGCTGGACCGGGTCCGGGTGCCCGAGCACCGGTCGATCTGCGACCTGTGCCTCGACACCAGGTCGGTGGCCGAGGTGGCGGCGCTGCTGCGCCTGCCGCTCGGCGTGGTGCGGGTGTTGATTGGTGACGTGGCGGGCCTCGGGCTGGTGCTGGTGCACTCCAGCAGCCCGACCGTGGGTGACCGCCCGAGTATCGAGTTCATGGAAAGGGTGCTCAGTGGGCTTCGGAGAATTTGACTCCGACGCGAACGCGCCGCAGGTGACGGGTCCGACCTCGTCGGCCAAGATCGTGGTCGCCGGCGGGTTCGGTTCGGGGAAGACAACGCTGGTCGGGGCGATCTCCGAGATCGACCCGCTGACCACCGAGGCCATGATGACCGAGGCGAGCGTCGGACACGACGACACCTCGGCCACGCCCAACAAGACCACCACGACCGTGGCCATGGACTTCGGGCGCATCTCGCTGGACTCGGACCTGGTGCTGTACGTCTTCGGCACGCCGGGTCAGCACCGGTTCTGGTTCATGTGGGACGACCTCGCGGTCGGTGCCATCGGGGCGGTCGTGCTGGTGGACACGCGGCGGCTCGCCGACGCGTTCCCGTCGATCGACTTCTTCGAGAACCGGAAGCTGCCCTACGTCGTGGCCATCAACTGCTTCGACCGGCTGCTGCACCACCAGATCGAGGACGTCCGGCACGCGCTCACCATCGCGCCGTCGGTCCCGATCATGGCGTGCGACGCGCGCGAGCGCGAGTCCGCGAAGCAGGTGCTGATCTCGGTCGTCCAGCACGCGATCGCGCACGATTCGGCGTTGCGCGCGGGATAGCCCATGACGCCCCGATCCGGATGCGGCCGTTGGAGTGAACTCCACGTGCTTCACCCACTTCGGGGAGTGCTGTCACCGTCCGGAGGAGTAACCGGCGGGTGCGGCTCGTCGGAGCCGGGGACAGAGTCGTCCACACCGGGTATCGGCACCCGCGCTGACCTGCGTGGACAGCGCATGGGCGCGGGCTGCGGGCAGCCGCGTGGTGCGTCCCCCGGATGGGGGAGGCGAGCCGGGCCGCGGCGGAACCCGGCCGGGCGCACACGTAGGGTGCGCAGCGGCCGGCCGGTGGCGGACTCGACAGCACCGGCGGGGCGAATACGCTTTACCGTGGCGTCGCCGACCGGCCGTGCCGGGCGCTCCGGGGTGCGGCGGGCGACGCCGCACGAGCAAGGAGGAGCAGGAGTGACGGCTTCCGGCCAGGGTTCGTTCGGCTGGCTCATCACGGACTTCGTCCGCCGGGTACCCGGTGCCGCGCACGCCGTTCTGGTGTCCGCGGACGGGTTGCTGCTGGCGCCGTCGGAAGGGCTGCCCCAGGAACGCGCGGAGCAGTTGTCGGCGGTCGCGTCCGGGCTGATCAGCCTCACGGCGGGGGCCGCGCGCTGCTTCGAAGCGGGCGGCGTCAACCAGACCGTGGTGGAGATGGAGCGCGGCTACTTGTTCCTGATGTCCGTTTCGGACGGTTCGTCGCTGGCCGTGCTGGCCGCGCCGACGTGCGACATCGGCACGGTCGCCTACGAGATGACGCTGCTCGTCGAGCGGGTCGGCCAGCAGATCACCCCCGAGCTCCGCGCCCAGCTGCAGGGCGGCGTGCGTGGGTAGGGCGAGATGAGGATTTCGGGATTCGACGATCCGGACTCCAGCGGCTGGGACGCACTGCACCGCGGCACCGAGCGCGAGGGTTTCGATTCGCCCAGCAAGTTCGACATGTCGACGCTGTCGATGATCATGCCCAAGCGCAAGCCGGCCCGCCCACAGCCGGACGCGCAGGGTTACACGGACGAGGACACCCGCGAGTGGGGCTCTTCGGCCGACGAAGGCGAGGACTACGCGGCTCCCGCGCCGGAGTTCGACGGCGAGCCCACGGGCCGCCGGGCCAGGCGTTCGGCGGAGCCGGAGGCGCTCCCGGGCCGGCGCTCGGCGGAGTACGCGGGCGACTACGACCATCCTGAGCCCGAGGCCGGAGACGGGTTCGCGCGTCCGGAGCCCGGGGGTTTCCCGGGCGGGCGTGCGCCGGAGTTCGCCGGCGAGCAGGACCGCCCGCCGTTCGGGGGCTACCAGGGCCGACGGCGTGCGCCGGAGCCCGCCGACCCGTTGGGCTTCCAGGGCACCCACTCACCGGTGGTGGCCGACGACGGCTACGACCCCGTCGAGCCGGAGTGGCAGGACGGGGAGCGGTTCGAGCCGGAACCGCCGCCGCTGGAGCCGGCGTGGACCCCGCCGCGGGGTGCGCGCCCGCCCGCGCCGCCGTCGCACCGGCCGCCGGCCCCGCGTTCGCTCGCCCCCCGCCCGCCGGCGCCGCGGCCACCGGCCCCGGTTTCGCGCCCGCACCCGGTGTCGCGGCAGGCGGCGCCCCCACCCGCGTGGGCCCCGCCGCCGCCCGCCGACTGGACGCCCCCGCCGGACCCGGAGACCCGCTGGATCCCCAACCCGGAACCGTGGGAGGACCCGGCCTGGAACGAGCCGGCCCGCGTGGCGAGCCCGGCGCCGGTCGCTTCGCCGGGGTCGCGGGTCCGCCCGTACACCCGCACGGGCGGCCGCACCCGGTCCGACCACAACCTGGCGCTGGAGGCCCTGGTCTCGACGTCCGACGACGGGCGCCGCTACCGCGGGGTCCGCTCGGTCGAGCACCGCCGGATCTGCGACCTGTGCCTGGACACCCGGTCCGTCGCCGAGATCGCCGCGCACCTGCGGCTGCCACTGGGCGTAGTGAAGGTGCTGGTCGGCGACATGGCCGACATCGGCCTGGTGCTGATCCACCAGACCGAGCTGATCCTCGGCGACCGGTCGTCGCGCGAGTTCATGGAACGCGTCCTGGCGGGCCTGCGCGCGCTCTAGCCGGCCGCGGTGAGGTCGAGGACGAGGGTGTTGCCCGGCCCCGGGACGACGGCGTTGATCATCGGCGTCGCCGAGCCGCAGTTCTCGAAGGGCCCGATCGCGTACGTCGATTCGAGGCGCCCGCCCGTCCCGGGGGTGAAGTCGTCCGACGTCAGCTCGGTCGTCAGCGGCTCGGCCGTGCCGCACTCGCCGACGTCGTAGGAGACGCCGTTGACGCGGACGTCCGTGAGCGTCACCGGCCAGGTCGCCGAGCCGGAGAAGCCGCCGGCCCGCGTGCCCCCGGCGTGCCCGGGGCCGAACGTGACGGTGCCGCGGACCTGCCCGATCCCGGGCAGCGACCGGGTCACCTCGACCGGCGGCAGCGTGATCGTCCCGGAGAACGTCCCGGGTCCGACGTCGAGCTCGGCCCGGCCCGGCCCGAGCTCGAGATCGGCGTCCGGCTTCGCGATGTGCGTGGTCCCGCGGACGGTGTACGCCGAGTGCTCCGCCGTGGCGAAGCCCGTCCCGCTCACGACCGCCGCGGCCACCAACGCCGTCACCCGCGTTCCCCGCTTCATGATCCAGGCCTACCACCGGCCGGACGCCGCCGGCGTGGGATTCACCGGATCCGGCGTCAGTCCTCGACGAGCGCGGCGGACGTGATCCGGTGCAGGGAGTACCGCTCGTTGTTCTCGCCTTCGAGGACTCCGCCGCCGACGCGGACCGGCCGGACCACGCGCTGGCTCGCCGTGCCGCGGGAGTCCACGAAGCCGATCCACACCTCGCGGCGCTCGAGAGTCGCCCGGGACAGCAGTTCCAGCGTCGCCGACGTGTCCGCGCCGCCGCCGACCGGTGCCCGGACCGCGGATCCGCGGCGGCGTGCCGAAGCCGCGTCGCCCGCTCGGAGGTTGGACACGATGCGGGCCGCCTGGTCCTCGGTCAGCACCGCCTGCTCGCCCGGGCTGCGACGGGCCGCCCTAGCCTTCGCCGGCAGGCGGCGGCCGCCGGGCCGGATGTCGACCACGCGGCCGTCCGGACCCTCCGCCGCCGGGGCGAACCCGGCGCCGCGCAGGCCCGCCAGTACCTCGTGCAGCGGGTCCGGGCTGACCACGACCGTCGGCGCGATCAGCCGCAGCGCGTGCTCCGCCGCGACCGGGTGGGCCAGCACCTCGGCCAGCAGCGCTTCGTCGTCGCAGCGCAGGAACGACGCCGCGACGCCGCCGCGCAGCCGCCCGTGCCGGCGGGCGACGTCGTCGACCAGGTAGCTCAGCCCCTGCGGCACCGGGGTCGCCGACTTCGTCTTGAACAACGCGTGCAGCTCGTCGGCCGTGCGGCCGGTGTCCAGCGCGCGCCGCACCGACGCCTCGGTGATCCGGTAGACCGTCGCGTGCCCCGCCGACTCGACGTCGGCCACGGCCGAGATCTCCGCCGCCAGCTCCGGCTCCAGCGGCCCCGGCGCGACGACCGTCAGGTCGGCCTGCAGCAGCACGCGGTCCACCGGCGCGGGCAGCGCGTCCATGATCGCCTCGACCGCGCCCGGCCGGTCTTCGGCGAGCAGGGCCCGCGTCGCCGTCGTGACGCCGCCGAGCCCGACGATCCCCAGCGCGCTCGCCTCGGCCATCGTCCAGCGGACGGTCTCGTCCCGCAGCCGCCCGCCCCGCCTCGGCGCGCGCCAGGCCAGCACCGACACGAGCTCGTCGACGCTCTTCACGCCGGCACCGCGGGGCAGGTCGGCCAGCGCGGTGAGGATCCGCCGTCGCGCCACCGGCGCCAGCGGGCGGCGCAGGTCCTCCGACAGCGGCGCGATCGGCTTGTCCTTGGCGTCGCGGCCACCGGCCATCCCCGGCAGGCGCGGCAGCTCCAGCCACGCCTGGGCGAGCGTCATCCACCGCTGCGCGGTCGGCGACGCGAGCCACGAATCGGTCAGCGTCGTCGGCACCCACTCGGGCACGGTCGCCTCGCTGTCGGCGACGAGCCCGGCGCCGACGGCCAGCTCGGCGAGCAGGATCGCCTGGGTGTCGTCGACCTCCAGGTCCTTGGCGAGCTTCTTCAGCTCCCGCACCCCGAGGCCGCCCGACTTGAGCACCGGCGGCGGGGCCGCCGACCACGCGCGCAGCAGGGCTTCGGTCTGGCGCAGGAACTCCATCGCCTCGCCGGCCGCCGCTTCGTCCAGAGTGGACGGCTGGTGCGGGTGGACCGGCAGCTCGGGCTCGGTGAGCGTGCCGCGCGCGAACGCGCCGCCGCGCACGGCGATGCCGAGCTCGCGCGGCAGCTCGACGGTCTGGTCGTCGCGCCGCAGCAGCAGGCCGCGGGCGAGCAGCTTCTGCACCGGCGTCTCGGCCTTCTCGAGCGAGAGGTCCAGCCCGGCGTCGCGGGTGCGGCCGATCGGCGGGCCGGCGGCGAGGGCGGACAGCACGCCGCGTTCGTCGTCGGGCAGCTCGGCGAGTCGCGCCTCGAGGTCTTCGCCGGCCAGCGACGGCGAAGACGCGCCCAGCCCGGCCGGGAACGGCCCGAGGGCTTCCCGGGCCGCCGGCGGCACGCGCAGGGCGTCGTCCGGGCCCCAGACCAGCACCCGGGCGCGGAGCCGGGCCAGCGGGGCGGCGACGTCGGCGCCGACGAGCTTCGCGACGTCTTCGACCGGCACCGGGTCGTGGTCCGCGCCGGCGAGCAGGCAGGCTTCGAGCACGGCCAGGGTGAAGGTGTCGAGGTCCTCGCAGGCGCGCGCCACCGAGCCCGGCGTGCCGGCCCGGGTGGCCAGCACCGTGCTGTCGGAGGGCGGGGGCGTGGACAGGTCGCGCCGCGTGCGGAGCAGCTCTGCGAGTGCGCCGTCGGACTCCGCACGCAGCCAGTCCGCCAAAGAGGTCGCGGGCATAGAAGACCAGGGTACCGGGCGGTTGTGACGGGTCGCGCGGGCTGAGGCAGACTGTCCTTCGAAGACTTGAAACGCTGTGGAGGACGTTGTGGCCAAGGGTGAGAAGAAGCACAAGGGCGTCGACCCGACCTGGCCGGGCGAGGCCGGCGAGCACCCGGTGACCGAGCTGGCGTCCGACCGCCAGGGCGCGCTTTCGCCGTTCGGTGACATCACCTTCCCGCTCGACACGGTGCCCTACGTGCACCCCGAGACCGAGATCAACCGCTGACCGCATAGTTACTGGTCAGTACCGGTATCGGCCCCTCGTGAGGGCGGTCACGGGAGTAGGTTTCCTCCCGTCCCAGCCCACCTTTCCCACCACGGGGGTAGTGCCATGCCGGTTCCCGGTCCCGGATATTCGATCACCGTCCGGGTGGAGGCCCCGGCCTCGGTCACCGCGGCCGGTGACCTGACGGCCGCCGTCGGGCGCGTCGGTGGCGTGCTGACCGCGTTCGACGTCGTCGAGTCCCACTCCGACTCGATCGTGGTCGACATCAGCGCCAACGCGCTGTCCGAGAACCACGCGAACGACATCACCCAGACGCTCGACTCGCTGCCCGGGGTGAAGGTCCGCAAGGTCTCCGACCGGACGTTCCTGATCCACCTCGGCGGCAAGATCGAGGTCACGCCCAAGGTCGCGCTCCGCAACCGTGACGACCTCTCCCGCGCCTACACCCCGGGCGTCGCCCGCGTCTGCCAGGCGATCGCGGCCAACCCCGAGGACGCGCGCCGGCTGACCATCAAGCGCAACACCGTCGCGGTGCTCACCGACGGCTCCGCGGTGCTCGGCCTCGGCAACATCGGCCCGGCGGCGGCGCTGCCGGTGATGGAGGGCAAGGCGGCGCTGTTCAAGAAGTTCGCCGACGTCGACGCGTGGCCGGTGTGCCTGGACACCCAGGACACCGAAGAGATCATCATGATCGCCAAGGCGCTGGCCCCGGTGTACGCGGGCATCAACCTCGAGGACATCGCCGCGCCGCGCTGCTTCGAGATCGAGAAGCGCCTGCGCGAGCAGCTGGACATCCCGGTGTTCCACGACGACCAGCACGGCACCGCGATCGTGGTGGTCGCGGCGCTGCGCAACGCCCTGCGCGTGGTGGGCAAGAACATCGAGGACTGCAAGATCGTGGTCAGCGGCGTCGGCGCGGCCGGCTCGGCGATCATCCGCCTGCTGCTGCAGAAGAACCCGGCCGACATCGTCGCGGCGGACATCGACGGCATCGTGCACTCCGCGCGCGGCAACCTCGACGACAACCTGGCCTGGATCGCCTCGCACACGAACAAGGACCAGGTCAGCGGCACCCTGCACGAGGCGCTGGTGGGCGCCGACGTGTTCATCGGCGTCTCGGCCCCGAACCTGTTCGGCGCCGACCAGGTGGCGACGATGAACAACGACGCGGTGGTCTTCGCGCTGGCCAACCCGGACCCGGAGATCGACCCGCTGGAGGCCCAGAAGCACGCGGCGGTGGTGGCGACGGGCCGCAGCGACTTCCCGAACCAGATCAACAACGTCCTGGCGTTCCCGGGTGTGTTCCGGGGCCTGCTGGACGCCCACGCCCACAACATCGACGACTCGATGCTGCTGGCCGCGGCCGACGCGATCGCGGACGTGGTGGACAACGGGAAGCTGAACGCGTCGTTCATCGTGCCGAGCGTGTTCGACAGCGCGGTGGCGCCCGCGGTCGCCGAAGCCGTGCGGAAGGCCGTGCGCGCCGAGCGCTGAGCCTCAGCGAACCCGTTCCAGCAGCCTCACCTCGACCTCCGGCAGGTCTTCGAACCGGGCCCGGCCGTCCGTGGTCACCAGCGTGCGGCCGGTGGCCCGGGCGGTGGCCGCGATGATCAGGTCGTGTGCGCCGCGGGCCTGCCCGGTCCGCTGGAGGTGCGCCAGCAGCTCGGCGTGGTGCTCGACGACACTCGTCGTGTAGTCGACCACCGGCGTGACGGCCAGGAACTCCGCCAGGAACGCGCTGTGCGCCGCCCTGCGGGCCGGGTTCGGGTCGAGCCGGAGACCCACTTCGTACTCGGTGATCGCCAGTGCCGGCACGGCGACGTCGTCCTCGTCGCCGATGGCTCCCGCGGGCAGCCGCTGCCGGGCGGCGTCGATGAGGATGCCGGTGTCGAGGATCAGTCGCGCCACGGGTCGCCGTCCAGCTCTGCGGATGCCGTCTCGCGGACCTTCGCCACGTTCGCCTCGAACCGGTCGTCGGCGTCGAGCTTCCCGGCCCAGCGGTGGAACACCGCGCACACCTCGGCGCCGTTCGCGCGCTGCGCGGGCACGATCAGCGCCACCCGCCTGCCGTTGCGGGTGACGACGATCGTTTCGCCCTTCTCCGCCTCGTCGAGCACCGCGGAGAACGACCGGGAAGCTTCGGAGGCCGTCAGTTCCATCACGGAATCAGATTATCAGATTTCGGGGTTCTGAACTCCGCATCCGCGGCATTGTCCCCCGATGGTGGAAGTAGCCTCGGCGTGTGAGTGAACTCAGCCACGTCGACGAAACCGGCGCCGCCCGGATGGTCGACGTCTCCGGCAAGACCGCCACCGCGCGCACCGCGCTCGCCGCCGGGACCGTGCGGACCACGGCCGAGGTGCTGCGCCTGCTGGCCACCGACGGCCTCCCCAAGGGCGACGCCCTCGCCACCGCGCGCATCGCCGGGATCATGGGCGCCAAGCGCGTCCCCGACCTGATCCCGCTGTGCCACCAGATCGCGCTGTCCGGGGTCAAGGTCGAGTTCGCGCTCGGCGAGGCCGAGGTCGGCATCCGCGCGACGGCGAAGACCACCGACGTCACCGGCGTCGAGATGGAGGCGCTGACCGCGGTGGCCGTCGCCGGGCTGACCCTGCACGACATGATCAAGGCCGTCGACCCGGCGGCGACGCTGGACGAGGTCCGCCTGCTCCGCAAGGACGGCGGCAAGACCGGAACCTGGGAGCGGCCGTGAAGCGCACCGCACGCGTGGTCGTGGCGTCCAACCGCGCCGCGAAGGGCGTCTACGAGGACAAGACCGGGCCGGTGATCGCCGCCTGGCTGGCGGACCGCGGGTACGACGTGCCGTCACCGGTCGTCGTCGAGGACGGCGACCCGGTGGGTGTCGCGCTGCGGGCCGCGCTGGCCGACGGCGTCGCGGTGGTCCTCACCACCGGCGGTACCGGCATCTCGCCGACCGACCGCACCCCGGACGTCACCCGTGCCCTGCTGGACCACGAGCTGCCGGGCGTCGCGGACGCGATCCGCGCGGCCGGCCTGCCGAAGGTGCCGACGGCGGTGCTCTCGCGCGGCGTGGCGGGCGTGGCCGGGCGGACCCTGGTCGTGAACCTCCCGGGCTCCAGCGGCGGCGTCAAGGACGGCCTCGGCGTCCTCGACGGCATCCTGGAGCACGCCGTCGACCAGCTGGCCGGGGGCGACCACCCGCGGCCGGCCGCGGCGGCGCCGTCGGTGCGGGTCGCGCGGGCGCTGGTGACCGAGGAACCGCTGTCGGTCGAGGAACACGCCCGCCTGGTCGAGGACGACGCGGCGGGCGCGGTGGTGACGTTCGCGGGGGTGGTCCGCGACCACGACGGCGGCAAGGGCGTCCGCGACCTGACCTACGAGGGCCACCCGAGCGCGGGCCAGGTCATCGCCGACGTCGTCGCGGACCTGTCGGCGCGCTGGTCCGGCGTCCGCGCGGTCGCGGTGAGCCACCGGCTGGGTGCGCTGACGATCGGCGACGTCGCCCTGGCCTGCGCCGTGGCGGCGGAGCACCGCGGGCAGGCGTTCGCGGCGTGTTCGGAGCTGGTGGACGAGGTCAAGGCGCGGCTGCCGGTCTGGAAGCACCAGCACTTCACCGACGGCACGGACGAGTGGGTCAACTCGCCCTGAGCCGGAACGCTCGCCGCGGCGGGGCCTGGGTGGCCGCTGGCCGCCGCTGCGGGCCTCTCGGGCGTTCGGACACTTCCGCGCGCGCCGAGCCGCCAAGGCGGCGATCTGGGGCCCGTGGAACGCGTGAAGGGCTCCCACCGCCCGGGGGATCGGCGGTGGGAGCCCTTTCAGGTCACGGCTCGAGGCCGGACTCGCGCATCACTGCGTGATCGTCACTTGGTGGCGATCTTCTGCCCGACGAGGATCAGGTCCGCGTTCGGGATGTACTTCGCGTTCAGCTCCTGCAGCTTCTGGTAGCCGCCCTGGACGTTGAACTGCTTGGCGATCTTGGACAGGGTGTCGCCCGCCACGACGGTGTAGTCACCGGCCGGGTTGGAGCTGCTCACGCCGGTCGCCACGGGAGCGGCCGCCGGGGCCGGCGTCGCCTTCTTCGGGGCGGGCGCGGTCGTGCTCTTCTTCGGGGTCACCTTCTTGGTGGTGTTGCCGGTGGCCTTGGGGGCCGACGAGCCGCCGCCCTTCTTGCCGCAGACCGGCCAGGCGCCGATGCCCTGGCCCTGCAGGACGCGCTCGGCCACGGCGATCTGCTCCTCGCGGGAAGCGTTCGCCGCGCTGCCGGTACCGCCGTAGGCCTTCCAGGTGCTCTGCGTGAACTGCAGGCCGCCGTAGTAGCCGTTGCCGGTGTTGGTGTTCCAGTTGCCGCTGCTCTCGCACTGCGCGATGGCGTCCCAGTTGGTCGCCGACGCGGGGGTCGCGGCGATCGCGAGGGGAGCGCCGACCGCAATGCCCGCGATGGCGACGCGAGCGACGGTGCGGGTGGCAGCGGACATCTTGCGGTGCTTGCCTCGGTAAGACATTTGGATGCTTCTCGGTTTCCCAGCGCCTACGAACCGGTGTGCGGGTCAGGATCGGGGTCCTGGCGCCGGCCATCCCAGGCCGGCGGGCGAGTCCGACGCACGTCGCGTCTTCGTCGTCCCCTCGTCCCTGTCCGGAAATGCTTTCGCTCGGGGTATGGGCCGGGTATCCGTCGGACAGGGCTAGGCGCTTCGGATTCCCGGGTCTTGCGTCGGTCGGTCGGGGCCAACCGAAAAGCGACGGTACGTAACGATGGCCGTGATCGGAAATTATTCGGGGCGTGACCTACGTCACAGTAACGGCACGCAACCCTGGCCGATATGCCTGTTTGTGCAGGTCAGGCGGCCGTTATCTGGCCGTTTCCTACCCGAGATAAAACACGGATCGTGAGGCTTGCATCACGTGTTTCGCGCAGCGAATGGGCCGTTCGCGCCCTCCGGATCGCGATTGAAGCGCGCATCTTATGGGCGTCGGGCGAACGGCGCCAGACTTGACAATCCTGCCCCAGTTGCCCCACGAGTCACAGTAGTCCCACCCGTTCGTGCGGTTTCCGGACCCGGTCGGAGCGACGGCGGCCACCGGACGCGCCCACCGGCACCGACGCAGGGCGACGGACCAGGTGAAACGGGTCACCGGAAGGCGTGGCGGCGGGTTGCGATCAGCTTGCCGCGAACACCCGGGATCGGGTGACACGCCACGCCGGAGGCCGGAAACCGGGTCGCCGAGCGGTCGGCGGCCATACCCGAGCGGTCGCCGATTTACAGGGATGCCGAAGTCCGCGGCCTTCCGCCGGACGGACCAGCCCACGCCGTCGCGGGCGGTCAGCCGCCGGCGAACGGGGGGAGGACGTCCAGCTCGGCGCCGTCGCGCAGGGGGCGGGTCAGGTCGCGGACCGCGATGCCGTCCAGCAGGTAGCTGACCGCGTCCAGGATCCGCGGCAAAGAAGAAGGGTGCAGGCGGGCCAGCTCGGCCACCGCGTCGGCGACCGACGCCCCGGACGGCAGCTGCACCTTCTCCTCGTCCACGCCCGCCGCGGCCCGCGCCGCCGCGAAGTACCGCACCACGATGGTCACCGTCGCCACCTCAACCGCCGATCGCGCTCATCGGCCGGATCGGCTGCGCGAACCCGGCGTCGTTGATCTCGTGCCCGGCGAGCTTGCCCCACATCGTCGCCCGCCAGGCGTCCGCGACCTCCTCATCGCGCGCGCCCGCGCGCACGAGGGACCGCAGATCCGTCTCGTCGTTGCTGAACAGGCAGGAGCGCACCGCCCCGTCGGCGGTCAGCCGCGTCCGCTCGCAGGCCGCGCAGAACGGCCGGGTCACCGACGCGATCACGCCGACGTCCCCGGGCCCGCCGTCGACCAGCCAGCGCTCGGCGGGCGCCCCGCCGCGAGCCTCCGAGGCCGGCGTCAGCTCGAACGAAGCCTGCAGCACCGAGAGGATCTCGGCCGCGGTGATCATCTCGCCGCGGTTCCAGCCGTGCTGGGCGTCCAGCGGCATCTGCTCGATGAACCGCAGGTGGTAGCCCTCGTCGAGGCAGAACTTCAGCAGCGGCACGGCTTCGGTCTCGTTGAGCCCGCGGATCAGCACGGCGTTGACCTTCACCGGCGCCATCCCGGCGTCCCGCGCCGCGGCGAGGCCCGCGATCACGTGCGAAAGCCGGTCGCGGCGGGTGATCGTCTTGAACAGCTCGGGGTCGACGGTGTCGAGCGAGACGTTGATCCGGTCCAGCCCGGCGGCCGCGAGCCCGGCCGCGCGCTTGGCGAGCCCGATCCCGTTGGTGGTCATGGACAACCGCGGCCGGGGCGACAACGCCGTGATCCGCCCGACGATGTCCTCGAGGCCCGGCCGCAGCAGCGGTTCCCCGCCGGTGAGCCGGATGTCGGTGACGCCGAGCTGCTCGACGGCGATCCGCATCAGCCGGACCAGCTCGTCGTCGGTCAGCACCTGCTCGCCCGGCATCCAGTCGAGGCCCTCCGCGGGCATGCAGTAGGTGCAGCGCAGGTTGCACCGGTCCGTGAGGGAAACCCGCAGATCGGTGGCCACCCGGCCGAAGGTGTCGATGAGGTGCGGGTTCTCGGGCCTGGGCACGCGAGAAGACCCTCGTGTACCGGGGACGCGAGGAAACCCGAGATCCACTGCTGTCATTACGCACAGCCTAGCTCCGGAACGCCTCGCTAGGATACTTTGCGCAGCGAGTAGTTCAGCAGCCGAACTAACGAGGGCTTGTGACGGAAAAGACTTACCCGGTCACCGAAGAGGAGCTCTTCCGCTTCGCGGAATTGGGTCGCCAAGGCAGCACGTTCACCGTCCTGCGGCACGCCAGGATCGCCGAGAAGATGGGCCTGTCCGGCACCGACCACAAGACGTTCGACCTGGTCATCCAGGCCGGCGGCCCGCTCACCGCCGGCCGGATCGCCGGGCTGACCGGGCTGTCCACCGGCGCGGTCACCGGCGTCATCGACCGGCTGGAGAAGGTCGGGCTGGTCCGCCGCGTGCGCGACCCCGAGGACCGGCGCAAGGTCCTCGTCGAGGTGGTCCCGGGGGCGGCCGACCGCTTCGCGCCGCTCTTCGAGTCGGCGTTCGGCACGCTCCGAGACCTGCTCACGCAGTTCTCCCCGGCGGAGCGAAAAGTGATCGAGCGTTATCAGAACGCAATGCTCGAAGAGCTGCGCGCCGAAGTCATGGACAATTCACGTCCCGCGTAGCTTTTCCTCACCTGCGGAGATAATGTCTGCGGCATGCCGCAATTTCGGTTGTCCGAGGCCGCGCGCCTGCTCGGCGTCAGTGACGACACGGTCCGGAGGTGGGTGCGCGCGGGGCAGCTGACCGCCACCGACGACGCCGCCGGCCGCAAGGTCGTCGACGGCGCCCAGCTCGCCGGGTTCGCCCGGGCGCAGGCCGCCGCACCCGACGACCCGTCGGCGGTCGGCCGGTCCGCCCGCAATAGGTTCGTGGGGCTGGTCACCGAGGTCGTCGCCGACAAGGTGATGGCCCAGGTGGAACTGCAGTGCGGGGCGCACCGCGTGGTGTCCCTGATGAGTACCGAAGCCGTCCGCGAGCTGGGCCTGCGCCCGGGGGTGCTCGCGGTCGCCGTGGTCAAGGCGACCACTGTCGTGGTGGAAACACCGGAAGGAAGTCGATGAAGAAGCTTGTTCTCGCCGTGGCCGCCGTCGCCCTGTTCGCGGGCGCCTGCAGCAGCTCGGACGAGCCCAGCACGAAGCCCGGCGCGTCGGTCACCGCGCCCGCGCCCAAGGGGGCCGCGAACTCGGGTGGCGGCACGCTGACCGTGTTCGCCGCCGCGTCGCTCACCGAGTCGTTCACCGCGCTCGGCAAGGCCTTCGAGGCCAAGCACCCGGGCACCACCGTGAAGTTCAGCTTCGCGGGCTCGTCCGGCCTGGTCCAGCAGCTGACCAACGGCGCCAAGGCGGACGTCTTCGCCTCGGCCGACCAGGCCAACATGGACAAGGCCGTCCAGGGCGGCGTGATCGACGGGCAGCCGACGGTCTTCGCGACCAACAAGCTCGCCATCGCCGTCGCCCCCGGCAACCCCAAGAGCATCAAGTCCTTCGCCGACCTGAACAAGGCCGGCCTGACCGTGATCACCTGCGCGCCGCAGGTGCCGTGCGGTTCGGCGACCAAGAAGGTCGAGACGGCCACCGGCGTCACGCTCAAGCCGAAGAGCGAGGAGCAGGACGTCAAGCAGGTGCTGAACAAGGTCGCCTCCGGCGACGCCGACGCGGGTCTGGTCTACGTCACCGACGCGACGTCGGCCGCGGGCAAGGTCGACAAGGTCGACTTCCCCGAGGCGGGCGGTGCGCTCAACAGCTACCCGATCGCCGTGGTCAAGGGCGGGCAGAGCGCGCTGGCCAAGGAGTTCGACGACTTCGTCCTCGGCGCCGAAGGCAAGACCGAGCTGAGCAAGGTCGGGTTCGGCCCTGCGCGGTAAGCGCTCCTCGAGCGGCCGGCCGGGATCCGTCCCGGCCGGCCGCTCGCGCGTCCCGTGGGTGCTGGGCATCCCGGCCACCCTCGCGCTGGCGCTCGTGGTGCTGCCGGTGGTCGGCCTGCTGGTGCGCTCGGACCTGACCCGGCTGCCGTCGCTGATCGTCACGCCGTCGTCGTGGCACGCGCTGCGGCTGTCGCTGATCACGGCCGCGCTGTCCACGCTGGCCTGTGTGCTGCTCGGCGTGCCGCTGGCCGTCGTGCTGGCCAGGGCCCGGTTCCCCGGCGTCCGGCTGCTGCGCTCGATCGTGCTGCTGCCGCTGGTCCTGCCGCCGGTCGTCGGCGGGCTCGCGCTGCTCTACCTGCTCGGCCGCAAGGGCTTCCTCGGCGCGCTGATCACCGCGCTGACCGGGGAGTCCGTCCCGTTCACCACGACCGCGGTGGTCATCGCGCAGACGTTCGTCGCGATGCCGTTCCTGGTGGTCAGCCTCGAAGGAGCGCTGCGCGGCTCCGGCGACCGCTACGAGCAGGTCGCCGCGACGCTCGGCGCGCGGCCGTGGACCGTGTTCCGCCGCGTCACGCTGCCGCTGCTGCTGCCCGCGCTGGGCTCCGGAGTCGTGCTCAGCTTCGCCCGCGCGCTCGGCGAGTTCGGCGCCACGATCACCTTCGCCGGCAGCCTCGAAGACGTCACGCGCACGCTGCCGCTGGAGGTCTACACGCAGGCCGAAGTGGACATCGACAGCGCCGTCGCGCTCTCGCTGCTGCTCATCGTCGTGGCGGTGGCCGTGATCGCCGTCGCGCGGCCGCGCTCGTGGGAAGGCGGCCTCCGGTGAGCCTCGCCGCCCGGATCACCGCCGTGCGCGGCTCGTTCGACCTGGACGTCGAACTCGACGTGCCGTCCGGGCACGTGCTCGCCCTGCTCGGCCCGAACGGTTCCGGCAAGTCGACCGTCCTGGGCTGCCTCGCCGGGCTGATCACGCCGGCGTCGGCGGAGATCACGGTGGCCGGCCGCGCGCTGGCCGGCGTGCCGCCGCACCGCCGTGGCATCGGCCTGCTCTCCCAGGACGCCCTGCTCTTCCCGCACCTTTCCGCGGCGGACAACGTCGCCTTCTCGCCGCGCTCCACCGGCGTCGGCCGCCGCGCCGCCCGGGAGCGCGCCTTCTACTGGCTGGCCGAGGTCGACGCCGTCGCGCTGGCCGGCCGGCGGCCGGGGCAGCTGTCGGGCGGCCAGGCCCAGCGCGTGGCGATCGCCAGGGCGCTGGCCGCCGAACCCGACCTCCTGCTGCTCGACGAGCCCTTCGCCGCCCTCGACGTCGACGCGGCGCCGGCGATCCGCGGCCTGCTGCGGCGGGTCCTCAAGACCGGCCCGACGACGGTGCTCGTCACGCACGACCCGCTGGACGCGCTCGCGCTCGCCGACCACGTCGCGGTGCTGAACGAGGGTCGGATCGTCGAACGCGGCCCGACCCGTGAGGTCCTGTCGGCGCCGCGGACGGCGTTCACCGCGCGGATCGCCGGGCTCAACCTGGTCGCCGGCACCGCTGCCGACGGCGGCCTGCGGACGCCGTCCGGCGAGGTCGTCAGCGGCCTCCCGGCGGCCGACGTGGTCGTGGGGGAGCCCGCGGTGGCGGTGTTCCCGCCGAACGCCGTCGCGGTCTACCCGCACGACGGCGAGCACCGCGGCAGCCCGCGGAACACGACCGACGCCGTCGTCGCGGCCCTGGAGCCGCACGGGCCGGTGATCCGCGTCCGGGCCGAGGGCGAGGGCTGGGCCCACGGCCTCACCGCCGACCTCACCCCGGCCGCCGTCGCCGAGCTCGCGCTGGAGCCCGGTTCGGCCGTGACGCTGTCGGTGAAGGCCGCGACCGTGGCGATCCACCCGGCCGCGGCCTCCTGACCCAAGCCGGCTCAGGCGGCGTCGTGGTGGTGGCCGCCGCCCGGGTGGACGTGGAACTTCGCCACCGCGGGCGGGTGCACGACGAACGGCCGCATCATGCCCTCGTCCTCGTGGTCGAGGATGTGGCAGTGGTACATGAACTCGCCGGTGCCGCCCCCGAACCGCCCGGCGACGCTCACCCACTGGCCGGGGTTCACGATGATCGTGTCCTTCCAGCCCTTCTCGTACTCCTCCAGCGGGACGTCGGTGAACCCGTCGATCGGGGCCGTCGTCCGCTCGGTGGCCTGGTCGAACGTCGTCGTGAAGCGCCGCCGGAACAGCGTCTGGAACTCCGTCAGGTGGATGTGGATCGGGTGCGCCGGGCCGCCGTTCGCCACGTGCACGATGTTCCACACCGCCCACCGGTCGTGGTCGATGAAGACGCCGGTGGTGTCGTCGAAAATGCGCCCGATCATCCGGAACGTCTTCAGGCCGCCGTTCGGGTCGGCGAGCTGGATGATCCCCGCGCCGCCCGGGTCCGCCTCGACCTGCTCGAGGTCCCACAGCTCCGGGTGGCCCTCGGCGTTGAGCAGCAGCGCGACCCAGACGTGGTCGTGGTCCTCCGGCAGCGTCGTGCCGTGCTGCAGCCGGACGTACGACGTGGAGACCTTCTCCGGCAGCGTGAACGGGTCGTGCTTGGCCCGGCCGTCGACGCGGAACTCCATCAGGTCCGGCTCGACCACGCCCAGCCGCGGGTCGGCGTTGCGCAGCTTGAGCCGCTGCCCCTTGAAGCGGCTGAAGTCGATGAGGACGTCGAAGCGCTCGGCCGGGGCGACGGTCAGCCCGCCGGACGGCAGCGGCGCCGGCGCGGGCAGCAGGCCGCCGTCGGTGCCGATCAGGCGGACGGCGTCGTTGACTTCCGCGTTGTTCTCGTCGACCAGGTTCAGCGTGTAGAACCGCGAGTTGGCCGCGTTGAGCAGCCGGAAGCGGTACCACCGCGCGTCGACGTCCAGGTGCGGCCAGATCACGCCGTTGACCAGGTTGAACGGGCCGGAGAACGGGATCGCCGGCCCGTTCGGGATGACCGGGAACTTGTAGAGCAGCTGCCCGGTGAGCGCGCCGGTGGCCGGGTCGGTGTCGAGGTTCCGGTCGGCGATGACCAGCGGGATCTCGTGGTCGCCGTGCGGCAGGCCGAGGGCGTCTTCCTCGTCGTCGCGGATCAGGTACATCCCGGCCAGGCCCGTGTGGACGTTGAAGCGCGTGATCGCCATGGCGTGGTCGTGGTACCACAGCGGCATCGCCTGCTGGCGGTTCGGGTACTCGGCCAGCTGGGACGTCCCCTTCAGACCCGCGTTGTGCGCCCAGCCGTCGTTGCCCGCGTTGGTGCGCGCGCCGTGGAGGTGGACGACCGTCCACGCCGGCAGGTCGGCGACGCCCTCGACGATCGAGTAGTCCTGCTTGTCCAGTTCGCGGCCCGGGCGGCTGGTCGGCGCGTCGGCGAGCGGGCCCTGAACGGCCACGAGCGGGAACTCGCCGTCGATTTCGTTCGACCACGAAATCCGCAGCTGCCGGCCGCTGCGCACTTCGATCGTCGGACCCGGGAAATGGCCCGCGTACGTCCACAACGTACTTTCGGGCAATTCCGAGTGCAGCCGCTGCCGCTGCACGACCATCGGAATCGTGATCAGGTCCCGGCCGCGGGGCCGGAACACGGGCGGAATGCGCAGCGGGTCGAGGAACTTGGTGAGTCCCCAGTTCGGCGCGGTGATCGGCCCGGTCGTCGCCGGGCGCTCGATGATTTCGGTCATGATTCTCCCCCTTCGGTGCGGGGGCAGGAAGAATTGCGCGGCGGCGCGCACGCCACCCGCGTCGAAAAGTATTCCCCCGAACCCCCTCTGTGACCGGGCGCGCGACTCCCCTCGCGATACCGGTAATTCCAACTGTAGCCCTTTTCGGCGTATCACGCAGGTGTCTCGCGCGCGTGATAGGTTCTCCCACCATGAGCGAACGCCGGTGGACGTACCTCTCCGACATGGACGGCGTCCTGGTGAAGGAGGAGCACCTCGTCCCGGGGGCCGACGAGTTCCTCGCCGAGCTGAAGGCGAACGGCATCGACTTCCTGGTGCTGACGAACAACTCGATCTACACCCCGCGCGACCTGCGGGCGCGGCTGGAGCGCACCGGGCTCGACATCCCCGAGGAGTCGATCTGGACCTCGGCGCTGGCCACCGCGAAGTTCCTCTCCTCGCAGCGGCCGAACGGCTCGGCGTACGTCATCGGCGAAGCGGGCCTCACGACGGCGCTGCACGAGGTCGGTTACGTGCTGACCGAGCGCGACCCGGACTACGTCGTGCTGGGCGAGACCCGCACGTACAGCTTCAGCGCGATCACGCGCGCGATCCGGCTGATCGAGGGCGGCGCGAAGTTCATCGCGACGAACCCCGACGCGACCGGCCCCAGCCTGGAGGGCTCGATGCCGGCCACCGGGTCCGTGGCGGCGCTGATCGAGAAGGCCACCGGCCGCTCGCCGTACTACGTCGGCAAGCCGAACCCGCTGATGATGCGCTCGGCGCTGCGGCGGCTCGGCGCGCACTCGGAGTCGACGCTGATGATCGGCGACCGGATGGACACCGACGTGCATTCGGGCATCGAGGCCGGGCTGCAGACCATCCTGGTGCTCACCGGCATATCCACCCCGGAGTCGGCCGAACGCTATCCGTACCGGCCGACCATGGTGATCGACTCGGTGGCCGACCTGATCGGGCGGACCCTCGACCCGTTCGGTGAAGGCTGACCTACACCGCAGGGGAAGCAGGGCTTATCGTCACCGGATGAGCAAGTCCACGTATGTGGTCGGTGACGTCCACGGCCACCGTGACGAGCTGGCCGAAGCGCTGAGATCGGAAGGCCTGCTCGACGAGGAGGACAACTGGTCCGGCGGTGCGGCCCAGCTGTGGTTCCTGGGCGACTTCGTCGACCGCGGCCCGGACGGCGTCGGCGCGATCGACCTGGTCATGCGGCTCGAAGAGCAGGCGGCCGAGGCCGGCGGCCAGGTCCAGACGCTGCTGGGCAACCACGAGATCCTCGCGCTCGGGATGTACCACTTCGGCGACGAGCCGGTGCCGTCCGACTTCGGCCCGCGCAGCTTCGCCCGCAGCTGGGAGATCAACGGCGGCCTGCTGTCGGACCAGGACCGCCTGACCCCGGAGCACATCGAGTGGCTGACCGCGCGTCCGCTGGCCGCGCTCGCCGCCGACCACCTGCTGCTGCACTCGGACACGCTGGAGTACCTCGACTGGGGCTCGTCGCTCGACGAGATCAACGAGGCGGCTCGCGACATCCTCGAAGGCAGTGACATCGAGGCGTGGTGGGACGTCTGGCGCCGGATGACGACGCGCTACGCGTTCCGCGGCCCGGACGGCGAGGAAAACGCCCAGAAGCTGATGGACGCCCTCGGCGGGTCGCGGATCGTGCACGGGCACAGCGTCATCGCCGACCAGCTGGGCATCCACCCGACGCAGATCGAGGGCCCGTTCCTGTACGCGGGCGGCAAGGCCCTCGGCGTCGACGGCGGCCTGTTCGTCGGCGGGCCGTGCCTGGTGGTCGAGCTGCCGTTCTCGCCGGAGTCCTAGGCGATCTCGACGATCTCCTTGCCGAGCGGCACGAGCGAGACCGGGATCAGCTTGAAGTTGGCGATGCCGAGCGGGATGCCGACGATCGTGATGCAGAGCGCGATGCCGGTGAAGACGTGCCCGAGCGCGAGCCACCACCCGGCGAAGACGAACCAGACGACGTTCCCGATGCACGAGGCGGCGCCCGCGTCCCGCCGGTCGACGACCGTGCGGCCGAAGGGCCAGAACGCGTAGCGCGCGATCCGGAACGACGCCAGCCCGAACGGGATGGTGACGATCAGGATGCAGCAGATGACGCCGGCGACCAGGTAGCCGACGGCCATCCAGAAGCCGCACAGGACGAGCCAGATGATGTTCAGCAGCGTGCGCATCAGACGTGCAGCTCCCCGCTCAGGACGGTGACGGCCTGGCCGGCGAGGTGGACGCGGTCGCCGTCCTGCCGGGTTTTCACGATGCCGCCGCGTGCCGACGCCTGTTCGCCGGTCAGTTCTTTTCGGTTCATCCGCCCGGACCAGTAGGGCGAGAGGATGCAGTGCGCGGAGCCGGTGACCGGGTCTTCGTCGATGCCGACGCCAGGGGCGAAGAAGCGGCTGACGTAGTCGGTTTTGTCGCCTTGCGCGGTCACCAGGAGCCGCCCGGTCCAGGTGTCCTTGAGCTTCCCGAGGTCCGGTTCGAGGGCGCGGACAGCGTCGGCGTCCTTCACGACGGCGAAGAGGTTTTCGACGCCGCGGCCGGTGTACTCGATGTCGGTGCCGGGCAGGATTTCGGACAGGTCGTCGTCGGTGGGGCGCGGCGGGTCGGACGGGAAGTCCAGCTCGACCCAGCCGTTTTCGGCCTTGGCCCGCAGTTCCCCGCTTTTGGTGGCGTAGGTCTGTTCGCCGCCGAGGACGTGGGTGACGGCGAGGGTGGCGTGCCCGCAGAGGGCAACCTCGACGGCGGGGGTGAACCACCGCAGCGACTTCGTTGCGGCGTCGTGGAAAGCGGTCTCGGCGTGCTTCATCTCGGCGGCGACGGCCTGCATCCAGGCGGGATCGGCGGGCTCGTCCAGCAGGACGACCCCGGCGGAGTTCCCGGCGAAGGCGCGATCGGTGAAGGCGTCGACGATGAAGAAGCGCATGCCACCAATGTAGCCGTGGTTTTCCCGGTTTCCCTCGGGCCTGTCCCTTAGGTGGTCTCCCCGATGGTCGGTTTCACGATCTTTTCCCCATCGGGCCCACGTTCCGGCTTGAGCTCGAAGACCTCTTCGTCGACGGCGTACTTGTTCTTGTGTTCTTTGTCGTCTTCCTTCTTTTTGCCTGCCCCGGCCCCGGCGGCCCCGGCAGCGCCGCCGGCCTTGCCCTTGGCCGCGGCGGCCGCGGTCGCCCCGCGCTCGAGCCGCTCGCCGGGTTTGCTGCCGGTCTTGCCGCCTTCGCCTTCCTTGGGGGCGGCGCTACCCGCGCTTCCGGAAACCCGCGACCCGGCGAACCCGGCGCCGGCCCGCCCTTTGTTGTTCCGGATGGTGTCCCCGGAGGCCGAGGAGCCGCCGGCGGTGGTCCCGGGCATGGCGAGGCCATCGGGAGTCATGCGGCCGAAGGTGCTCGCGGCGGGGGTGGAGCGGAAGTTGGTGTTGCCGCTGAAGGTCCCGGTGCCGCTGGTCGTCCCCGGGGGGACGTAGGTGGTACCGGGTGCGTTGGGGCCGGTTGCTCCTGGGCCTCCGGTGCCTCCTGGTGCTCCTGGGCCGCCGGGTACGAAGGTGCCGGTGGTGCCGCCGGGCCCGGTGCCCGGCCCGCTTCCGCCGCTGGTGGGGGTGCCGGTGAAGCCGCTGGCGCTGGTGCCGTGGAACCCGCTGGCGGAGGTGGAGTCCCCTTGCCCGAGCTGGGGAGGCGGGGTGTAGGTGGGCTGGGTGCTGGCGGTTTCGTGGTAGGTGGAGTCGAGGTTCTGGAGAACCTGCACGGCCTGCTGATGAGCGGCATCGGCCTGCTGCTGCTTGGCCTGGATGCCGACCATCGTCGTGTTCATGCCGATGAGGTTGCCGGACTCGTACTGCTGCCGAGCTTTGTCCATCTCGGCTTGCTGATCGAAGCCGGTGGGCTCGGGCATGTTGGTCTTGGCGTAGTGAGCGGCCGCTGACTGCTGCGAGTAGTGGTTCGAGACCAGCTGCATGGCGTTGCCGGTCTGTTCGGTGTGGCCGGCGGTGCTCTGGAAGAAGGTGTTCGCCTGTTCGGCGGCGGGGCCCTGCCAGGAGCCACCGGCCGCCGTCGCCGCATCGCGGAACTGGTTGGAGGCATCGGCCAGCCAGTTGCCGTAGACATTGGCCACGCGGCTACGGCTGTTGATGCCCTCGATGTCCAGGTCTTTGTGCACCATGTCGTAGAGGACTTCATGGGGGCTGTTCGCGTAGTTCTCGCCCGGCGCCGGCGAGTCGCCGCGCAGGTTCTGGCCGTCCTGCAGGAGCTTTCCCTGCGCGACCGAATAATCCGACGCGGCTTTCTCGGTGAGCCGTTGACCTTCGGAGTTGCCGTGCAGCTTCTGTGCGGTTTCCGCGTAGTAGTCACCCTCGGACTGGCGATGCTGCGCCCGGTGCGGTTGACTCATGGCTGGACTCCGTCTCAGTTCTTCGGCAGTAGTGGCTCGACCTTTGCGGCGATGTCTTCGACCAGCTGACAGGCCTTGGCAGTGTCCGAGCCCGAGGCAAGCAGGACGAAGGCGCGAGAGTTGGGTTTCACTTCCAACCACACATCACATTGTCCGGGCGAGTTCTCCGGCTCGCGTTCCATGACCGCCGGACGCCCATTGACATTCCCCTCACTCGCCTGGCTGGGGTTGCCGACGTTTTCCTTGTAGCCTCGGCCAGGGTTCAAAGAAAGTCCCACGTCCACGCCGGGTGTGTTGCCGGACGTGGGTTTGCTGGCTCGGCATCCCTCTTTCGGGTTTGCGACCAATGGTTCGGCCTTGGGGAAGCCTTGGCCGGCGAGTGCCTGGTCGAGGATCGAGCAAGAACTGACGCCTGAGAACGGGTTTTCGGTGTCGGCGGTTGCGCTACCTGTACTGGAATCAGTCGAGGCGGGCGCCTGTGAACTGGGATTTGCCTGACCGCCCACCTGACTCGTGCAGGCAGTCAATGCGAAGGCCAATGCGGCTGTCACGGCCGCGGCGCGTCGGGCGGTCACTGCTCTTGCAGCCCCTTGCTGAGCTGACTGAACGTCATACTGTGGGCTTCCTCTGTTTCGCGGTAGTTCTTGCGTGCGATCACCATCGCTTCGCGCGCTTGCTGAACTCCGTCACGCATTCGGATCAGGTTGGGGATCAATGACTGCTCGTCCCCGTCGGCAACCTTCACGTTGAAGGCGGCTACGGCCTTGGCGTATTCGCTGCCGCCCATCTTCGCCTGGGCTGCCAACTCGCGAACATCGACGATCATCCGGTTGTAGCCGTCGAGGAAGAAGTCGCAGGCCTTCATGTACGCCTGGAAGCCCTCTTCGTTCACCGCGAACTGGCCGCCCTCGGCCAGGGACTTCAGGTGGTGGCCACCTTCGCTGACCCGCTGCGCCGCTTCCGAGTCCGCCGGCCCGTCGAGCAGGCCCGACAGGAAGTTCGACCCGGCGTCCCCGGCCGCGGGTGGTGGGGTGAACGACCCCGGTGCGCCGAACTGTGAACCGCCCATGACGCCCTCCCCGTCGTCCTGGGACCACCCTGCGTGGTCCCCCAGCACTGTACTAGTGACGAACCGGCGGTGTCAGTGGTTCCGGCCACGCTCGAGGAGCCAGCTTCGCAGGTGAGAACCATCCGAAGGGGTGAATCGCACGCGGGTCTCGTCGCCCGGGAGCGGGTCGTTGAACATCAGGAAGCGGCCGCCGTCGTTGTCGATGAACGTGGCTGCGCCGATCGGGTGAAGTGCGCCCTGGCCCTGCCGGACCGACAACTCGAACGTGCCGTAGCGGTGCAGCGGCCACGACGAGAACTCAGCCACCGCGGTGGCGTCCTCGCGGGTTCCGGGGGAGACGAACGCCAGCTCCGCCAGCGGCACCGGCCGGTAGCTCGGCAGCATGCCGACCACCAGGTCGACCAGCCGGTCCGGCCGCGTCTGAGCGAACAGGACCTCCCCGCCCGCCAGCTCCGAAAAGACGCCGAGGCCGTGGCCGATCGTTGCCCGGTAGAACACCTGGCGTCCGTCCGCCACCTCCGCCGCGCGGACGATGATCAAGACCTCCGGCTGGGTCCAGGCCCGGAGCGTCTGCTCCACCTCGATGTCCAGCTTCTCCGGCCCCGCCAGGCCGCGGGCCCTCATCGACTCCCAAGCCGCCGACAGGATTCGTTCGTGCTCCTCCAGGGTGTGGCCCGGGCTGGGGATCTCGAACGGGTGCCAGTGCGCCGGGAGGCCCGTGCGCCGGACCGCGGCGGTGACCTCCGTCAGCTCCAGCGAGAATTCCTCCGGCACGCTCCCGAGCGTAGCGGAACCTTTCGGATGTCCAGCTGACGAACGCCCGCCTCCGGCAATGCCACCCGGCCGGCCGTCGCCCGTCCGCGCGAGCGGACTATTTCGTGCGGCTGTACGCCGAATGCCTCTCGACTGCCGCGATCTCCGTGCCGGGGATCGTCGCGGCCAAGAGCAGGGTGTCGCCGGATGGCGGCGCGCTCATGAAGAAGTTCCCCGGCATTGGATCCTGCCGCCGTGCTGGCTGATCAGGCACCTGGTTCCTAGACTCGGCGGCAGTCACCGCCGACTTCAGGAGGCACCATGCCTGACGCGCCCGCTTTGCCGAGCTACGCCTCGGGGACCTCGGAGGTCCCGCTGCTCGGGGACACCATCGGCGACAACTTCGACCGGACGGTGGCCGCCTTCGCGGACCGGGACGCCCTCGTCGACCGGGCTGCGGGCAAGCGGTGGACCTACCGGGAGCTGGCCGCCGAGGTGTCCGCGCTGGCGCTGGGGCTGGTCGCGCAGGGCATCGGCAAGGGCGACCGGGTCGGGATCTGGTCGCCGAACCGGGCGGAGTGGACGTTCCTGCAGTACGCGACGGCGAAGATCGGTGCGATCCTGGTCAACATCAACCCCGCCTACCGCGCGCACGAGCTCGAGTACGTCCTCAACCAGGCCGGGATCCGGCTGCTGGTGGCGTCAGACAGGTTCAAGACGTCCGACTACCCCGCGATGGCCGAGGAGGTGCGCGAGAAGTGCGCTGCGCTCGAACAGGTCGTCATCCTGGGCGGTGAGGACTGGGACGCGCTGCTGGCGGCCGGCCGCGGTGGTGACCCCGCGCAGCTGGCGCACCTGCAGGCCGGGCTGTCGGCGGACGACCCGATCAACATCCAGTACACCTCCGGGACGACGGGCTTCCCCAAGGGCGCCACGCTGTCCCACCACAACATCCTGAACAACGGCTACTTCGTCGGCGAGCTGTGCGGCTACACGGAAGCGGACAAGGTCTGCATCCCGGTGCCCTTCTACCACTGCTTCGGCATGGTGATGGGCAACCTGGCCTGCACCAGCCACGGCGCCTGCATGGTCATCCCGGCACCCGCGTTCGACCCGAAAGCCACCCTTGAAGCGGTCGCCGCCGAGCGGTGCACGTCGCTCTACGGCGTGCCGACGATGTTCATCGCCGAGCTCAACCACCCGGACTTCGGCGAGTTCGACCTCTCGTCGCTGCGCACCGGGATCATGGCGGGCTCGCCGTGCCCGGTCGAGGTGATGAAGCAGGTCATCGACCGGATGGGGATGAGCGAGGTGTCCATCTGCTACGGCATGACCGAGACCTCGCCGGTGTCGACGCAGACCCGGTCCGACGACTCGATCGAGCGCCGCGTGTCGACGGTCGGGCGGGTCGGGCCGCACCTGGAGGTCAAGGTCGTCGACCCCGAAACCGGACTGACGGTGCCGCGCGGCGAGCCGGGCGAGCTGTGCACGCGCGGCTATTCGGTGATGCTCGGGTACTGGGAGCAGCCGGACAAGACGGCCGAGGCGATCGACGCGGCGCGCTGGATGCACACCGGCGACCTGGCGGTGATGGACGCCGACGGCTACGTCAACATCACCGGCCGCATCAAGGACATGGTCATCCGCGGCGGGGAAAACCTGTACCCGCGCGAGATCGAGGAGTTCCTCTACACCCACCCGGACGTCCTGGACGCGCAGGTGATCGGCGTCCCGGACGAGAAGTACGGCGAAGAGCTGATGGCCTGGATCCGGATGCGCGAAGGCGCTTCGCCGCTGACAGCGGAGAAGGTGCGCGAGTTCTGCAGCGGCAAGCTGGCGCACTACAAGGTCCCGCGGTACGTCCACGTCGTCGAGGAGTTCCCGATGACGGTGACCGGGAAGGTCCGCAAGGTGGAGATGCGCGAGAAGTCGATCAGCCTGCTGGGCCTGGAGCAGGCGGCCGCAACGAAACACGCCTGACGCGGCCGCCGCCCCGAGCGGTCAGGAAACCGCGGCCGCCGCCTCCGCGATCGCCTTCGCGTCTTCCTCGCCGAAGGTCTCCTCCAGCTGCTCCGGCGAGTAGTCGACGTCGATCTGCTCCACCGGCATCCCGCGGGCCGACTCGATCGCGCCGAGCCGGCGCTGGGCGCGGTCCGCCGCGTACTGGACGATCTCCTCCGGGTCGTTGTCGAACGGGATCTCTTCGAACTGGTCCTGCACCCACTGGATCATGTTGAGCGCGTGCGGCAGCAGCTCGCCCATCCGCTGCTGCACCGCGTCCCACAGCGAGTCGTCCGCGGCGACGTGCCGCCGGCAGGTGAACGTGCCCCAGGCCATGTGGCGGCGCTCGTCGTCGCCGATGCGGCGGACCAGTTCCTGCATGCCCGGCAGGATGTCGTGCTGGGTGCAGATCAGCTGCCAGGAGTAGTAGCCGGTCAGCGCGAGGCTGCCCTCGATGACGTGGTTGTACGTGACGCTCGCGCGGATCTGGTTGAGCGGGCTGGGATCGTCCTCCAGCGCCCGCAGCGACTGCGGCAGCTCTTCGTAGAACAGCTTGCGGTAGTGCGGGTTCTCGGCGACGAACGGGTGCAGGTCCTGGGTCAGCCCGACCGAGTCCATCCAGCGCCGGAACACTTCGGTGTGCTTGGCTTCCTCGAAGCAGAACTGCGTCAGGTACATCTCGTCGCCGAACCGGCCGGTCGCCGACATCGCCCGCATGAACGGCTGGATGTCCTCGGTGACGGCCTCTTCGCCGGCGATGAACTGCGCCACGAGGTAGGTCGTGCTGCGCTGCTGCTCGGGGTTGAGCGTGTCCCAGCCTTCGCGTTCGCGGCCGAAGTCGATGTCGGCCGGGTTCCAGAACTTCTTGTTGCCCTTGACGAACAGCCGCAGCGGGAACGAGTCCCAGTTCAGCCCGCCCTTGCGCAGTGAGGAAAAGCCGGAGCGGAGTTCCGGCAGCGTGTCGGTCATCGGTTCACTCCATTGTGGACGATTCAGCGGATGAATTGGCGGATGGCGGGTTCCAGTACCGCGGTGACGGCGTCGGCCGCCTCGGCCGCCGAGTGCGTGGACAGCACCAGGTGCGACAGGGAAAGCCGGACGACGGTCTCCGCGAGCAGGGCCGCTGCTGCGGGGGAGAGCCCGGGCTCGAACTCCCGGTACTGCTCCGCGGCGAGGTCGGCGGCCGCGGTGAGGATCGGCTCGCCCTTCGTCGTCAGCAGCGGCAAGAGGTCCTCGCCGGCTTCGGTGCCGAGCGCCGCCGCGACCAGGCGGTTCTCCCGCGCGTGCTCGATCGTGTAGACGACGGCGTGGTGGATGCCCGCCAGGAGCCCGTCCGCCGTTTCGAACCGCTGCCGGATCCCGTCGAGGAACTCCGACGCGGTGCGCAGCGCCACCGCCTGGGTCAGCGCCGCCTTGTTCCCGAACTCGTTGTAGACCGTCTGCCTGCTCACGCCGGCCTTCGCGGCGACGTCGGCCATCCGCAGGCCCGCGTGGCCACGGTCCGGCAGCAGGTCGGCGGCGGCGTCGAGCAGGGCTTCGCGCAGGGACGCCTTCGTCCGCTCGGTGAAGCTGGTCACACCCTCACCTTGACACAGATCGACCCGCTGTCAAGACGCTGTACATGATCGGATTACGTGTAAAACTGTCGGTCCCGCGGGCTAACGTGTCGGTTGTGGGCATCACCGTGGGGTTCGACCTCGACATGACACTGATCGACGCCCGGCCGGGCATGGCCGCGGCGATGAACGCGCTGGGCGTCGAATCCGGCCTGCCGCTGGACGGCGACGCGTTCGCCGCCAACCTCGGGCCACCACTGGACGACATCCTGCGCGGCTTCGAAGCGCCCGAGGAGCGCATCCCCGGGCTCGTCGACCGGTTCCGCGCGCTGTACCCGGAAATGGTCGTGCCGAGCACGGTCGCGCTGCCGGGCGCGGTCGAGTCGCTGCGCGCGGTGCACGCCGCGGGCGGGCGCACGCTGGTCGTCACCGGGAAGTACGGGCCCAACGCGCAGCTGCACGTCGACGCGCTCGGCCTGGAGGTCGACGAGGTCATCGGCGAGCTGTGGTCGACGCAGAAGGCCGAAGCGCTGCTGGCCCACGACGCCCGGGTGTATGTCGGAGATCACGCGGGTGACATCCGGGGTGCGCTGGCCGCCAACGCCATCGCGGTCGGCGTCACGACGGGGCCGTGCGATCGCGCGCTCCTGCTGAGCGAAGGAGCGGAGGTGGTGTTCGAGTCGCTGACGGAGTTCCCGGACTGGTTCGAGAAGACGTTCGCGGCCGTGCCTTAGCCGCGCGGTTACTTCTTGGCGCGCGCTTCGATCACCAGGGCGATCAAGCCGAGCAGCAGGCCCAGCGGCGTGATGACCCCGGCGGCGACCGAAAGCCAGATCGGCAGGTTCTCCAGGCCGGCGGCGAACATGATGAACACGGCGAGCACGGCGAGCATGCCGAGGCCGAACAGCCCGATACCGATGCGCATCAGGAACGGTTTGCCGGGAGCGGCCACGCCGGCCTCCTTCGTCGTGCTCTTCATGACGTATGAGGGTATCCGCCGGTATCGACTTCTCCCCAGGGCCTGTGGCGAGATACCCTTTACCCAGCGCGCCCTGGGTACGCCCCGGGCGCGTTCGTCGTGAGCGGACAGCAGAAGGACTGGTGAGGGAAGTGCCGACCGGCAAGGTCAAGTGGTACGACGCGGAGAAGGGGTTCGGCTTCGTCACGCAGGACGGTGGCGCCGACGTCTACATTCGCAAGGCCGCGCTGCCGCAGGGCGTCGAGGGGCTCAAGGCCGGACAGCGGCTGGAGTTCGGCGTCGCCGACGGCCGCCGCGGGCCGCAGGCGCTCTCCGTCCGGCTGCTCGATCCGCCGCCGTCCGTCGCTGAAGCGCGCCGCCGCCCGGCCGAGGAACTGCACGGCCTGATCGAGGACATGATCAAGCTGCTCGAGCTGAAGGTGCAGCCGGACCTGCGGCGCAACCGGTACCCGGACCGCAAGCACACGAAGCAGATCGCCGAAATCATGCGCGCGGTCGCCCGGGACATCGACCCCTAAAGAGCCTTACGCCTCCAGGCGCAGGCCCCAGACGTCGCTGGGCAGCAGGCCCGACTCGCCGGTGTCGGCGTTCAGCACGGCCGTGTACTTCTGCACGTCCACCGCGGAAATGCGGTCGGCGGGCGTCGGCGGGGTGACCGTGTAGGCGTAGCGGTCCAGCGACGTGAACGGGATCGGGTCGCTCTGCTTGAACTCGCCCTGCGGGGTGACGTACTCGTAGACGATCTGCCACGGCGAATCCGCGACTTCACCGGGCACCGAGATCTGCACGGGCTTGCCAGGGCGGACCTTCAGCGTCTGCGTCGCGCCGCTCGCGCTGCACGGCTGCGCGAGCTTCTGCGTGTAGTCGCACGTGAGCACCGGCGTGGTGTTGATGGTGTGGCCGTCGGCGTAGAAGGTGACCTCGGCCGGGCCGGGTGCCGAGCAGCCGGCCACCGCGAACCCACCGGCCGCAAGCAGGGCCACCACCCGGGAACGTCGCATGGCCGGAGCCTACCGGCGGGCCGTCGGGTCCCGGGGCAGGCCCTGGGCCGGGAAGCTGCCGGTCGGCTCGGGGCGCAGCGGCCGGTCGCCGCCGAGGCCCGGCACGAGCGAGCCGCCGCGGCGCACCAGGTGCGTCTGGGTCAGGCCGACCGCCAGCAGGACCGTGATCACCAGGAAGCCGATCCAGTACGTCGGCGGCAGCAGCAGGCCGATCGCGCCGCCGAGGCACCAGGCCAGCTGCAGCACGGTTTCCGAGCGGCCGAACGCCGACGCGCGCGACTCCTCGGGCAGGTCCTCCTGGATGACGGCGTCGAGGCTGATCTTGGCCAGCGCGCTGGCCGTCGCGCCGATCAGGCCGACGATCGCGGCCGTCGCCAGGCCGGGCAGGATCGTCGCGACCAGCGCGGCGCCCACGCAGCCCGCCACGCACCCGACGATCACCTGGTCGGGGCTCCCGAAGTGCAGGCGCGAGCCCAGCGCGTTGCCGAGGAACCCGCCGGCACCGGCCGCGGCACCGATCACGCCGAGCAGCAGCAGCTGCATGAACGGCGTCTGCCCGCTGCCCTCGGTCTGCGCCTTGACCGCGAACGCGGCGAACATCATCAGGAAGCCGGTGAGCACGCGCACCGAGCCGTTGCCCCAGAGCGCGACGACGATGTGGCGCCCCAGCGGCTGACGCCGTTTCTTCTCCTTCGGGTGGGCCGAAAGCGACGTCGGGACCTCGCCCTCGGTCGCCTCGACCCAGGCCGGGATCCGCATCGACTGCACGGCGGCGGCGACGCAGATCAGCGCCGTGAACCACAGTGCGCCCGCCGAGCCCGCGATGGCGTTGACGCCGCTGGCCAGCGCGCCGAACACGCCCGCGGCGACCAGGCCGAACGTGGTCAGCCGGGCGTTGGTCTTGGAGAGGGTGATCTCCGACGGCAGCACCCGGGGCGTCACCGCGGCCTTGAGCACGGTGAACGACTTCGACAGCACCATCATCCCGAGCGCGGCCGGGTAGAGCAGCCAGTCGTCGAAGTGCAGCGCCATCACCACGGCCATCAGGCCCTGGCCGACCGAAGACGCGCACATCGCCAGCCGCCTGCCGCGCTGCACCTTGTCGAGCGCCGGCCCGATCACCGGCGCGACCAGCGCGAACGGCGCGATCGTGATGAGCAGGTAGAGCGCCACCTTGCCCTTGCTCTCGCCGCTGGTCGCGGCGAAGAAGAGGGTGTTGGCCAGCGCGATCGCCATCGCCGCGTCGCTGGCGTAGTTCAGCATCACGGCGTAGGTCAGCGAGGTGAGGCCGGACTTTTCGGCGCCGTCGGCCTTCGTCGCGCGCTGGAAGGCGTCGACGGCCTGGCCGGTCAGCTGACGGCTGCGCATCGCCGCCACTCGCGTGACGGTGATCTTCTTCGGCAGCTTCGGCGTGCCGCCCGGCGTCCGCGGTTCTTCCCGCGGCGGCGGTTCCTGCTCCGGCGGCCGCGGCTCGCCCGCGTAACCGCCGGTGTCGTAGTGCTCGTACTCGCCGCTGCCGGGGTGGCGTTCGCCCTGGTAGAAGCCCGGACTTCCCGGTGGCTCGCGGCGGACCGGCTCGGTGCGGTGCGGGTCGTACGGCCGGGCGCCGCGCGGGGGCGGCGGCCGGTGGCGCGTCGGCGCGGCCGCGGTGGGCGCCTCGTCGGCGTTCGGCACGCGGCGGTCTTGGAACCCGGCGCGCGGCGGGACGGGCCGCTGGACGCGGGTCGGTGGCGGCGGGCTGCCGTGCTCGGCGCGCGGCGCGGCGGCGTCACGCCAGTCACGGGCCTGCGCCGCACCGGGCTCCGGCGTCCAGCGTCGCTTGGACTTCCGGCCGTGCGGCTGACCCGGCGGGGTGCCGTCGGAGCGGGAGCCGAAGAGTGCCACGTGTCAATCCTGCCTTACCGGGGGCCGGTTCCGCCTGCTCATCCGTGCTTTCAGGCCGGAGCCGGGACGAACCTCACCCGGAACGTGACCGGCCACTGCTTCCCGGTGAGCAGGAAATCGCCGGTTCCCGGGACGGCGGCGATACCGTTGAGCACGTCTTCGGCGCCCGTCGCGTTCACCTTCGCACGCAGCTGACCTGCGTCGATCGTCCCGGTGACGCGTCCGCTGGCGGCCTCGATCCGCAGCACGGTGTCGGTGTGCCAAACGTTTGCGTAGACGTCGCCGCCGACGCATTCGAGTTCGTTGAGCTGGTCGCGGCCGACGTCGACGCTGCCGGTGACGGCGAAGGTCTTCGGGTCCCGGAAGGTGAGCCGGGACGAGCCGTTGCTCATGACGAGGCGGCCGTCGGCCTGGTGGCACAGGCCCCAGCCTTCGCCCTGGAACGGGACGCGCCGCAGCTCGGCGAGGGTGGCCGTGTCGCGTTCGATGGCGAACCCGTCCTGCCAGGTGAGCTGCCACAGGGTCGGCCCGAGGACGGTGACGCCCTCGCCGAACAGCGGCGACGGCAGCGTGGCCGTCGTCCGGGGCGGGCCGCCGGGCGGGCCCGCGGTGAGCGTCGACCGGCCGGCCAGCCCGGTGCTCTCGTAGAGCGTGTCACCGGCGAACTCGAGGCCCTCGGTGAAGGCGGCGGGGTCGTGCGGAAGGGTTTCGACGACCTGGACGGTGAGCCGTTCCGAGCCGGCCGGCTGTTCTTGGGCACCGGCGCAGCCGCCGAGCGCGGCGGCCAGCAGCAGGACGGTGACGATCGGCGTGCGCACGATGAACAGCCTGGCACGGGCGCCGCGGATGCGTGCGGCACAATTGGCCGCATGACTCTGCTGCTGACCCTGGACGACGGTTCCGTGCAGCGCAAACTCGCCGACGCGGTGGAGTTCGCGCGAGCTGCGGTGCTGGAGGACGCACCCGAGGAGCAGCTCGGCGCCCACGTGGGGGTCAGCCGCGAGGACGCGGTCACGGCGAGTCACCTGTTCGAGGCCCAGGTCCCGGGCTACGGAGGCTGGCGCTGGTCGGTCACGGTCGCCACGGCGGGCGAAGACGAGCCGGTGACGGTCAGTGAGGTGGTCCTGGTGCCGGGCCCCTCGGCGCTGGTGGCCCCGGCCTGGGTGCCGTGGGAGCGCCGCGTCCGCGCGGGCGACCTCGGAGTGGGCGACATCTTCCCGACGGCGGAGAACGACCCTCGCCTGGCCCCGGCGTACCTGCAGTCGGACGACCCGGCGGTGGAGGAGGTGGCCCGCGAGACGGGCTTGGGGCGCGTGCACACGCTGTCCCGCTTCGGCCGCACGGACGCGGCGGAGAGGTGGCACGCGGGCGAGTTCGGCCCCCGGTCGGACATGGCCCGCAGCGCGCCGGACGTGTGCGGCACGTGCGGGTTCTTCGTACCGCTGGCGGGCTCGCTGCGCGGGGTGTTCGGGGTCTGCAGCAACGACATCGCCCCGGCGGACGGCCACGTGGTGGACGTGGAGTACGGGTGCGGAGCGCACTCTGAGGTAGAGGTCGAGGTGACATCCTCGGTCCCGGTGGCCGAGCTGGTGTACGACGATTCTTTGTTGGACTTCACACCGGCGGCTTCGTCTGAGGTGACGGAGGCGGCGGTCGCGGAGCCGGAGCCGGAGCCGGAGCCGGAGCCGCAGTCGGGCGAGGTAGCGGCGGAGGCTGGCCGGGTTGAGGCGGCCGAGCCGGTGACTGCCGAGGCGGCGGTGGCTGCGGAGGTGGCGCCGGAGCTGGGCGAGGCGGAGGCCGGCCAGGTTGAGGTGGCCGAGCCGGTGCTGGCCGAGGAGGCGGCGGTCGAGCCTGCGGCCGAAGGTGTGACTGGGCCGGTGCCGGTCGCTGAGCCGGGTGAAGCTGCGGCTTCGGCGGTCGCCGAGCCGGTCGAGGTGGCGGAGGTGCCCGAGTCGGCGCCATCGGAGGTGGCTGAGCCGCCGGCGGATGCGCCTGAGCCGGTGGCCGACCCGGCCGCCGAGCCCGAGGCTGCGGAAGCACCGGCGGCGACCGGCGAGATCGCCGAGCCGGTTGTGGCCGAGGTGCCCGAGCCCGCGGAGGCCGAGCCGACCCAGGCCGAGGTGACCGACGCGATCGAGCTGCCGAGCGCCCCGGAACCGCACGAAGCCACGACCGAGCACGAGGCGCCCGAAATCCCGCCGGCGGCGGAATCGGACGCGGCAGAGGTGGACCCCCTCCCGGCGGCCGACCTTGCTACCGAGCCGCTCTCGTCCGGCCGGGACGAATCGGCCCCCGCCGAAGTGGCGGAGCAGATTCCGGCCGAGACGACTGCAGCACCTGAAGCCGACCTGGCCCCCACGGCGGTGGCTGAAGATACTCAGGAAGTGGCGGAGCCCACTCAAGCCGAGGTGACCGATGCGGTTGCCGAGCCGCCGGTAGCGGTGGTGCCGGCGGCCGCCGAGGCGGAAGCGAGCCAGGGCGAACACTCCGGTGATGAGGCCGAATCCGGCGATGCACCTCAAGCAGGCGAAGTCCCCGAAGCCGTCCTCACCGACAACGTCGTTACCGAGGCTTCGCCCGCCGATGAAGCGCAAGCCCAGGTCGACGACGCCTCCGGCCGGTGATGGGGGACGTCTCTGAGCCGGGGGATCCCTTTGGGACCGCCCGGCTCCGCGAAGCCACCCTGCGCTCCTGGCGCGACTCGCCCACCCGGCTCACCGAAGACACCAACGTCGAACGTGATCTCCGCGTCGGCGCCTACCGGGATCGGCTCTTCGTCGAGCTCGCGCAGAATGCCGCCGATGCCGCGATGGCAGCCGGGACGCCCGGGCGGGTGAAAGTGTCCCTTGTGGACTCGGAACTCCGGTTCGCCAACACCGGTGCTCCGCTCGACGCCCGGGGTGTTGCCTCGCTCGCCTCTCTGCGCGCCTCCGGCAAGACCGGTGATACCGTCGGGCGCTTCGGCGTCGGGTTCGCCGCCGTGCGGACCGTCTCCGACGAACCGCGCGTTGTCTCGTCCTCCGGTGGTGTCGCCTTCTCCGCCCAGCGCACCCGGGAAGCCGCCGGCATCGACGGTGACGTTCCCGTTCTGCGGCTTCCGTGGCCTGTCTCCGGCGACGTGCCGCCCGGTTTCGACACCGAGGTCCGGCTGCCGCTTCGGGACGGCGTCGACGGGCGGGCCCTGCTCGACGAGCTCGCGCGGGAAGCCGCCGATCTGCTGCTGGCCCTGCCCTGGCTGGGCGAGTTCGATGTGGACGGTCGCGTTTGGACTCGAAAGACCGTTGACGACGTCGTCGAAATCCGTGGTCCCGAACGGGAAACGCGCTGGCTGACGCACCGCGGTGACGTCGTGTGGGCCGTCCCGGTCGACTCCGAGGGTGCGCCCCGGCCGCTCGAAGAAGACGTTCTGCACGCCCCGACGCCCACCGATGACGGACTTTCGCTGCCCGCCCGGCTGCTCGCCTCCGTTCCGGTCGAACCGTCGCGACGCCGCGCGCTTCCCGGACCCGAGCTGGCCCAAGCGCTCGAGGTGGCCGCGAAGGAGTACGTCGGGCTCGTTCGGATGCTGCCGCCCGAGCAGCGGTTCGCGCTCGTTCCGGCGCCGGGTTTTCCGAAGTCCACTGTGGACAACAAACTTCGTGACGAGGTTTTGGCCGCCTTGGGAACGGAACCCTGGCTGTCCACTGAGGATGGCAAGGAAGTCTCCGGACGGCAGGCGCGGGTGCTCGACGCCGACGTGCCGGGGCTGTCGGCGCTGCTGAAAGACCTCGTTCCCGGGCTGATCGAGGGGCCCGCCTCCGTACTCAAAGCGGTTGGCGTGCAGGTCGTCGGCATCGAAGAGGTGCTGGAAACGCTCACCGGCGTCGCGCGCGACCCGAGCTGGTGGCGGGAGGTCTACGCGGCTCTGGCGATCGCCGTCGAGTCGCACGCGCTCACCGGGGAACGGCTGGACGGGCTGCCCGTTCCGCTGTCCGACGGCCGGACGCTGCCGGGTGCTCGTGGCTGCCTGCTCGTCGAAGGCTCGGCCGAACTCCTCGAACTGTTGTCGGATGTGGACATCCCGGGGCTGCGGCTGGTGCACCCAGCCGCCTCGCACCCGCTTCTGGAACGCTTGGGCGCCAAGCACGCCGACGCCCGCGAGCTGCTCAACGCAGACCAGCTGCGTGACGCCGTCGAGCGCAGCGTCGAGGATGTGCGGTCCGGTTTGGACGGCACGACGCTCGCCGGTGCCGTGCTGCGGCTGGTCGCCGACTGCGGGGACGACGCCCCGCGCTGGGTCGGTGCGCTCGCCCTGCCCGGCACCGACACCTGGCGCCGGGCCGACGAACTCGTCCTGCCCTCCTCGCCGCTGCTCGACATCTTCGACGAAGAGGTCTTCGAGGAAGACGGCGCGATGGACGTCCTCGACGAAGACTTCGCCGGAGACTGGCCGCAGAGCACGCTCGAAGCCGCCGGGGTGCTCGACTCCTTCGCCGTGGTCGTCGACGACGAACCGCACGAGCCCGACCACGACCTGCCCGACGAAGAAGCCTGGTGGGATTCGCTGCCGGAGCCGCCGTCGACGCTCGTCGCGATCCGGGATCTCGACCTCGTCGCCGACGACGCCTGGCCCGCGGCCATCCGGCTGCTCGCCGCGCGGCCCGGGACCTGGGCCGCGCTGCGAGCGCCGAACGGCCATGCCGGCTGGTGGATCGCGCAGTACGCCGTGCTCGAAGGGGCCGCGCCGAACGAATGGCGGCTGCCGGACGCCGATCTCGCGGGCCTCTTCGACGTGGTCCCCGACGTCGGCCTGCGCGAGGACCTGCTCCGGATCGCCGGCGTGCGCGCGGACCTCGCGTTGTCCAATGTGGATGAGGCGCGGGACCTCCTCGGCCGGCTCGCCGACCCGGGCCGCGTGGTCTCACCCGGACTGACCGCGCGCGCCTACGACGCCGTCGTCGAGTCCGGTCTGGAGCCGGGGGTGCCGCGGGCCGTGCGCGCCGCGGACGGGTCCGTTGTGGACGACGCGCTGGTCCTGGACGTGCCGTGGGTCGCCGGGGCGCTCGAGCCCGGCCGGTACGTGGTCGCCCCCGAGGACCCGGAGCGGCTCGCGGACCTGCTCGACCTGCCGCTCGCGAGCACCGAGGAAGCCCAGGTCGTCAGCGAGGGCGAGTACGCGCCGTGGGCCGAGCTGCCCGCGCTGAAGCTCGTCGCGGACCAGCTCGGCATCCGGCTCCCGGACGGCGGTGTCCTGGTGCACGACCCGCTCACCGTGCGCATCGAGGGCGCCGACCACGACGTCCAGTGGTGGGCCGACGACCGGCTGCACGCGGCCGACACCTCGGAAGGGCTGGCGCGGGCCTTCGCCTGGGCGGCCGGGCGCTGGCCCGACCGGCACCTGATCACCGCGCTGCTCGACGACCCCTCGCCGCGGACGCTCCTCGCGTAGCCGTCACCCCTAGAGCCGCTGGGCCGACTTCGAGCCGCGGCGGGCGGCGGCGCGCTGCCAGGCGATGATCGCCATGCCGACGAAGCCGAGCGCGAACCCGGACAGCGCCGTCTGCACCCAAAGTCCCGAAGTCGTGAAGAAGAGCACCACCAGCGCGACAGCCCAGACCGAGGTGCCTACGATCACCACCGGCGTCAGGTCGGTCAGCTTCTTGGGCAGCTCCGGCGTGTGCCGCAACGAGCCCGTAACCTCCGGTGGATTGATCGGTTCACTCACGAGGTGCAGGGTACTCCGCAGCAGCGAGAGAATGGGCAGGCGAATGGCGGAGCAGGAGACGACCCGCACCGGGACGTCCACACTGGACCGGTTCTTCAAGATCACCGAGCGGGGGTCGACCGTGCCGCGCGAGCTGCGCGGCGGCCTGGTCACCTTCGTCACGATGGCCTACATCGTGGTGCTGAACCCGCTGATCATCGGCAGTTTCTCGGCCGACGACGCCGGCGCGCACAAGGACCTCCTCGGCGGCATCCTCCCGGTTCCGCAGGTCGCCGCGGTGACCGCGCTGGTCGCCGGGGTGATGACCATCCTGATGGGCCTGGTCGCGAACTACCCGTTCGCCATCGCCACCGGCCTGGGCATCAACAGCCTGGTCGCGGTCACCATCGCCCCCCAGATGACCTGGCCCGAAGCGATGGGCCTGGTGGTCATCGAGGGCGTGATCATCGTGCTGCTCGTGCTCACCGGGTTCCGCACCGCGGTGTTCCGGGCCGTGCCGGCCGCGCTGAAGTCAGCGATCGCCGTCGGCATCGGCGTGTTCATCTGCCTGATCGGCCTGGTCGACGCCGGGTTCGTGCGCCGGCTGCCGGACGCCGCGCACACCACCGTCCCGGTCGGCTTGGGCATCAACGGCTCGATCGCCTCCTGGCCGACCGCGGTGTTCGTCGTCGGCCTGCTCGTCACCGGCATCCTGGTCGTCCGCAAGGTCAAGGGCGCGATCCTGATCGGCGTGCTGACCTCGACCGTGCTGGCCATCGTCGTCGAGGCGATCGTCAACGCCGGGCCGTCCAAGGGCACCAACCCGAAGGGCTGGAACCTCGGCTACCCGGCGCTGCCCGACCAGGTGTTCGGCCTGCCGAACCTCTCGCTCGTCGGCGACGTCTCGTTCGGCGCCTGGACGCGGCTGCCGATCATCACCGTCTGCCTGCTGGTGTTCACGCTGGTGCTCGCCGACTTCTTCGACGCCATGGGCACCATGACCGGCCTCGCGAAGGAAGCCGACCTGCTCCCGGCGGACGGCCAGCTGCCCAACGTCGGCAAGGCGCTGTTCGTCGAGGGCCTCGCGGGCGCGGCCGGCGGCTTCGGCTCCGCGAGCTCGAACACGGTGTTCGTCGAGTCGGCGTCCGGCATCGCCGAAGGCGCCCGGACCGGCCTGGCGAACGTCGTCACCGGCGTGCTGTTCATCGCCGCGATGTTCCTGACCCCGCTGTACCAGGTGGTGCCGGTCGAGGCGGCCGCGCCGGCGCTGGTCGTCGTCGGTGCGATGCTGATGTCGCAGGTCCGCGACATCGACTTCACCGACTACTCGATCGCGCTGCCGGCGTTCCTGACCATCGTCGTCATGCCGTTCACCTACTCGATCGCGAACGGCATCGGCGCCGGCTTCGTCAGCTACGTCGTCATCCGCGCGGCCACCGGCAAGGCCCGCCAGGTGCACCCGCTGATGTGGGTGATCGCGCTGGCCTTCGTGGCGTACTTCGCGGTCGGCCCGCTCCAGGCGGCGTTCAAGTAGTCAGCCCGCGTCGGCGACCTGGAGGGCCTTGGTCAGGACGGGCAGGTTCGTCTCGAAGACCGGCTGCGGGGCGTCGTAGCGAATGGTGATCAGCACCTCGCCGGTCCCCACGCCGACCTCCCGGACCTGCCGGGTGACGCCCTGCTTCTGGTACGTGAAGTCCCACTGCGCGGCGTCGCTCGACCCGACCGGCTCGCGGGCGGCGATCGAGGTCAGCCGGTAGCCCGGCGGCTGGCCGGCCGTGGCGACCGCCTGCAGGCCGCTGACCGGATCTTCCTGCGGGAGCGGCACGCGGTCGGTCTCCAGGACGGCACCGCTGGCGGGATCGCTGTAGGTGGCGTGGTCACCCACGTGGTCCGACGGCCACGGCGGCACCGGGATCGCGAAGTTCCAGCCACGGCCGTTCGTCACCTCGGGGAAGCGGTAGACCTCCTGGTGCTCGACCTCGATGACCGGCGGGGACGACGGCGGTGGCGGTGGCGCGGCCGCCGGTGCCTCGGCACCGCCGCCCATGAACTGGGCCACCACGACCGCCAGGACCGCCGCGCCCACCACGGCCGAGCCCACCAGCTTCTTGTTCATCCGACTCCCCAGGTCTCGTCCTGGGGAGGACGCACGGGGTCGCGCGCGGGTTGCGGTGGAGATCACCCGTGCGGACGAAGTTTCGTAAGGTATGCTAACTATATGTCCGGCGACACGCACGAACGCTCCTTGGCGAGCCGTCTGCGTCTCGCGGTGGTCCGGCTCAACCGCCGGCTGCGGGCACAGCGCGTCGGGGACGACCTCACGCTGACGCAGGTCGCCGCGCTGTCCACCCTGCACAAGTGCGGTGCGCTGACCCCGGGTCAGCTCGCCGCGAAGGAAGGCGTCCAGCCACCTTCGATGACGAGGGTGATCGCCGCGCTCGAGGAGCTGGGGTTCGTCGAGCGGCGCCCGCACCCGACCGATGGCAGGCAGGCCATCGTCGAGCTGACCGAGAGCGGGCTCGCCTACGTGCGGAAGGCCATTTCCGTGCGGGAGGCGTGGCTGGACCGGCAATTGGCGGAACTCGGCGACGAAGAGCGTGAAGTGCTCTCCAAAGCCGCCGAAATCATCGACAGGATGGCGGGGAACTAACCACGGTGACGGCCACGGGTAGCGAAACCAAGCGTTCGATCCAGACCACTGCTACCCGGGAGACGGCCTCACCGCCGTCCGCTTCACCACCGTCCGAAGCCAAGCGCCGCAGCATGTTCGCCTCGCTGCGCGTCCGCAACTACCGGCTGTTCTTCACCGGCCAGGTCATCTCGAACATCGGCACCTGGATGCAGCGCATCGCCCAGGACTGGCTGGTGTTCACCCTCAGCGGCAACAACCCGATCGCGCTCGGCATCGCTGTCGCGCTGCAGTTCACCCCGACGTTGTTCCTTTCCCTGTGGGCCGGCGTCCTCGCCGACCGCGTCGACAAGCGGCGGTTGCTCACCTGGATCCAGGTGGCGGCCTGTTCGCAGGCGGTCATCCTCGGCGTGCTCGACCTGAGCGGGTTCGCCGCGCTGTGGCACGTCTACGTCCTCTGCTTCACCCTCGGCGTGACGGCGGCGCTGGAGGTGCCGACGCGGCAGTCGTTCGTCGCCGAGATGGTGGGCCGCGACCAGGTGGCCAACGCCGTCGCGCTGAACTCGTCGATCTTCAACATGGCGCGGATCGTCGGCCCGGCGATCGCCGGGTTCGCGATCACCTGGATCGGCACCGGCTGGCTGTTCATCGCGAACGCGCTCAGCACGGTCGCGGTGATCACCGGGCTGGTGCTGATGAACCCGGACAAGCTCTTCCGCGTCGCGGCGGTGCCGCGCGAGAAGGGCCAGCTGGCCGAGGGCCTGCGGTACGTCCGGCGGCGGTCGGACCTGATGACGGTGATGGTGCTGGTGCTGTTCGTCAGCACGTTCGGCATCACGTACTTCAGCTCGCTGCCGATCGTCGCGGCCAACGTGTTCCACACCGCGGCCGACGGCTACGGCCTCCTTTCGACGCTGGTCGCGGTCGGCACCTTCACCGGCGCGATCATGTCGGCCCGCCGCGGCACCAAGGGGCGGCCGCGGGTGCGGCTGATGCTCGTGTCGGCGTTCTTCCTGGGCGTGTTCGAGCTGATCACGGCGTTCATGCCGACCTACCTGACCTTCGGCCTCGGCCTGATCCCGCTCGGCTTCGCCACGATGACCTTCCTCAACACGGCGAACGCGCTGGTGCAGACTTCGGTCAGCCCGGAGATGCGGGGCCGGGTGATGGGTCTGTACGTGCTGGTGCTGATCGGCGGCAACCCGATCGGCGGCCCGATGGTCGGGTGGATGGCCCAGGAGTTCGGCGGGCGGTCTCCGTTCTACATCGGCGGGGCGGTTTCGGCCTTGGCCGCGGTCGTCTGCGCGGTGGTGCTGATCCGGCGGGGTGGCATTTCCTGGCCGGTGAAGCGCGGCCTGGGGCTGCGGGTGCTCAAGCGGGCCAAGGTCTGACGGGACGTATCGGTTCGTATCCATGGCGTGACCGTAGCGGCGACCACCGACAAAAACCGGGGCTGTCGGCCCTGGAGGTCACCCGGACGAGTGAGATTCGGGTCCGCGAGGGCAAGCTCTTGCCCGAGGAGATGAGGTTAGGCTAACCTCATACATGTCCGCTTCGTGGTGGGAGCGGCAGTCAGTTCGGGAACGGACGGAGCCCCGGCACTGGGAAAACCCCAGGCCGGGGCTTCGTTCATGCCAGCGCAGTGTCCGGGTGGGGCGCGCCCCGGGTCAAGGGGCTCCCGCCCGGTGGTACCGGCAGCTTGGTCAGCGTCATCCCGAAGTACACGCGGTACGCCAGCCGGATCGCGGCCGGGGTGGGCAGGTGGACCTCGTTCCGGACGCCGTCCACCGTCTCGATCAGCTTGTCGCCGGAGAGGGTCACGCGGCCCTGCGACGTCGGGCGGGAGCACGTCAGCGACCGCGTGAAGTGGGACTCCGGCGACGTCGTCTGCCACCACGCCATCGGGACGAAGTCGGCCAGCGGGCGCGGGCGGCGCTCCAGCCGGTACTGCGGCTTGCCGTCCAGCAGGACGTCGAAGTCGCCGTACGGGGCGTCCAGCACCAGGAACTCGCCGTCCGGGTCCGGCTGGGCGTCCACGGCGGACAACCGCAGCGGGTGCCGGGAGAACCGGCCGAAGCCGACGTCGACCAGCCAGCCGGCCGAATCCAGGGTGACGACGATCGCCGCGTGGTCCAGCGGCGGGCCGAGGGTGCCGTCGGCGTGGAAGACCTGGGCCGCGTGCAGGGCGGCGTCGTAGCCCAGCGCGCGCAGCAACGCGGCGAACAGGCCGTTCAGCTCGTAGCAGAATCCGCCTCGGCGCCGGTGCACGATCTTGGTGAACAGCGCGTGCTCGGCCAGGACGACCGGTTCCCCGAGGTGGCTGCTCAGGTTCTCGAACGGCACCGCGGCCAGGTGGCGTTCCTGCAGGTGGCGCAGCGTCGCGAGGTCGGGCGCCGCGGGGCGGGCGACGCCGAGGCGGTCCAGGTACGCGTCGATGTCCATGCGTCCAGCCAAACACCTCGACCGCACTCGAGGTCAAGGGATTTCACCCGGCGACGAAAACGGGGCCCTCCCGTGCAGGAGGACCCCGTTCCCGTGCGAAATCAGCCGAGCAGCAGGCCGTTGCCGCCCGCGACGGCGTTGTCGAAGCGCTTGGAGATCTCCGCCCAGTTGAAGATGTTCCACAGGGCCTTGACGTAGTCCGGCTTCACGTTCTTGTAGTCCAGGTAGAACGCGTGCTCCCAGACGTCGACCAGCAGGATCGGCACGGTCGGCAGGATCAGGTTGTTGTGGTGGTCGCGCAGCTGCTGGGTGATCAGCGTCTTGCCGATCGGGTCCCAGGACAGCGCGCCCCAGCCGTTGCCCTGGATCGTGGTCGAGACGGCGGTGAACTGCGCCTTGAACTTGTCGAAGGAGCCGAACGCCTCGTCGATCGCCGCGGCCAGCTCGCCGGTCGGCTTGTCGCCACCCTCCGGCGACAGGATCTTCCACCACACGACGTGGTTGGCGTGACCGGCCAGGTTGAAGGCCAGCGTGGTCTCCAGGCCGACGATCGAGCCGAAGTCGTTCGCTTCGCGGGCGGCTTCGAGCTTGTCGAGCGTGTCGTTCGCGCCCTTGACGTAGGTCGCGTGGTGCTTGCTGTGGTGCAGCTCGTTGATCTCGCCGGAGATGTGCGGCGCGAGGGCGCCGTAGTCGTAGTCGAGATCGGGCAGCTCGTAGCGGGCCATTGGCCCTCCTTCTGTCTTCGACACAAGTTTCCGGTACCGAACCTAGTAGCACACGCCCCTCCGCGGCGAGCGGGGGCATGTCGTGATCACCGCCTGGGATGACCGGCTCGCAAGTGGCGTACCCGAGGGTCCGACACCCGAAACCGAGCCTGCTACCTGGACTTAACTGGAGGTCAACGACTGTGAGATCAGGCACGGAACTCGTCGAGCCGGAGCGCCAGCTCGTCGAACACCGCCACGTTGCACTCGAACGCCACCAGCGTCTCGTCGATCACGCGGGCGCGTTCGGCCTCGTCCCATGGCGCGTTGTCCAGCTTCGCGCGGTAGGCGTCCCGGAACCGGGGCGCGCTGCCGATGCCGTCGAAGTGGTAGAAGAGCGCGCCCGCCTCGGCGACGTCGTAGTTCTTCTCGAGCGTCCGCCGGATGGCCTGGCCGCCGGCGATGTCGCCGAGGTAGCGCGTGTAGTGGTGGGCGACGTACCCGCCGGCCCACGTCGAGGCTTCGCGGATCCGCGAGACGTACTCGCGGGTGGACTCGAGCGGCGAGATCGTCGTGCGCCAGTCCGGCCCGACGAGGTGGGCGAGGTCGCGCTCGAGGTTCGGCAGGCGCCGCAGCTCGTCGAAGACGAACTCGCCGCCGACCGGGTCGCCGGCCATCGCGTCGCTCGCCGCCTCGATCGCGCCGTAGACGAAGTAGTACTGGACCGCCAGCCGGGTGTAGCCGTCGCGGGTCAGCTCCCCGCCGAGCAGGGCGCGCATGTACGTCGAGTAGTTCGCCTTTTCGTGCACCTCGAGCGTCGACGCGCGCAAGGTCGCCGAGAAGGGGCGGGCGTCCGTGGTCACCGACATGGCAGGCCTCCCGGCGATCGATCTGACACGCTGTCAGAAAGATCGTAGGGCATGAATCGGACTTAGGCCACCCTAAACGGCCGCGCCGACCGCGCGGAGGACGAACCTGACGGCCGCCTCGACCACGTCCTCCAGCCGGCCCGCCGGCCCGTCGACCAGCGCCCGGTTGCCCAGCGCCGCGGTGATCATCGGGATGAGGACGTCCGGGTCCTCGGCCGGCCAGCGGCCCAGGTCGACGCCGCCGGCGAGGATCGCGCGGAGGCGGTCGGTGATCGGGTCGGCGTGGGCGCTGATCCGCCGGTACGCCGCCGGCGCGAGCGCCGACGCCAGTGCTGTGCCCGGTGGCATGTGGTACTCCGCCAGCACGCGCAGCTGGAGCCGGACGAAGGTGGCCAGCTGGTCGACCGGGTCGGCCTGGGCCTCGACGGCTTCGGTCAGCCTCGTGACGTACTGGGCGGCTTCGTCCTCCACGAACGCGACGAGCAGGCTCTCCTTGTCCGGGAAGTGGTTGTACAGCGCCGTGCGCCCCACCCCGGCCGCCGACGCGACGCCGGCGAGGGTGATCGCGTCGAAGCCGCGTTCGTAGAGCTGCGCGCGCAGGACCTCGAAGACCCGGGCCCGCACCTCGCGCCGGTGTGCCTCCAGTGACTCACCGAGAATCTTCGGCATCCGCTCAGGCTAGCGTCAATCGGCCACCGGCCACGTGTGCACCGGTTCGCCCGCTTCGGACAGTTCCAGGTAGCGGCCCAGCATCAGGCTGAGCGCCGCCTCGCGGTCCAGGCCGCGTTCCTGCGCCCGCAGCACGTAGTCCCGCTGCCAGGTCGCCCCGGTCCGCCGTGCCAGGCAGCGGCGCTCGATGATCCCGAGGTAGCGCTCGCGGGCCTCGTCCGAGACGTCGGAGCGGCGCAGGCCCTCGTGGGCCAGCGGCAGCAGTACGCGCAGCGCCAGCTCGTCCGGCGGGATCCAGCCGATGCCCGGCCAGTACAGCTGCCCGTCGAAGCCGCGCCGCGCGCCGGCGTAAAGGTTTTCCTCGGCGGCTTGGAACGACATCTGGCTCCACACCGGGCGTTCCGCCTCGGCCAGTGCGCGCTGGGCGCCGTAGAAGAAGGCCGCGTTCGCCACCGTGTCGACCACCGTCGGGCCGGCCGGCAGCACCCGGTTCTCCACGCGCAGGTGCGGCAGGCCGTCGACGACGTCGTACACCGGGCGGTTCCAGCGCCAGATCGTCCCGTTGTGCATGCGCAGCTCGGTGAGCTTCGGCGCCTGGCCCGCGTCGAGCGCTTCGATCGGGTCTTCGGTGTCGGTTTCCGGGAGCAGGCCGGGGAAGTAGCGGACGTTCTCCTCGAACAGGTCGAAGATCGACGTGATCCAGCGCTCGCCGAACCACACCCGCGGCCGCACGCCCTGGTTCTTCAGCTCCTCCGGGCGGGTGTCCGTCGCCTGCAGGAAGAGCGGGATCCGCGTCTCGTGCCACAGCGCCTTGCCGAGCAGGAAGGGCGAATTCGACGCGAGCGCGATCTGCAGCCCGGCCAGGCACTGCGCCGCGTTCCAGTGCGCGGCGAACTCCTCGGGCGCGACCTGCAGGTGCAGCTGCACGCTCGTGCACGCGGCCTCCGGCAGGATGGACTCCGCGAAGCTGCGCAACCGTTCGGGCTGCTGGCCCGGCAGTGGCGCCCCCTCCATGGCGAGCACCGTGCGTTCGCCGCGCGCGGCGAAGATCTGGTCGTTCAGCGTGGAGTAGCGGGTCTTGTTGGTGAGCCACTTCTGGTCGAAGTGCTCGTGCTTCAACGTCGGCAGGATGCCGATCATCGCCAGCGACGAGCCGGTGTCGCGGGCCTTCGTCGCCGCGGTGTCGAGGTACGCGCGGAGGTCGTCTTCCAGCTGGAGGGCCGAATCGCCGGCCAGCGGCCGGGGCGGCACGTTCAGCTCGATGTTGTGCTGGCCCAGTTCGGTGGTGAACGACGGGTCGTCGAGCGCCTCCAGCACCGCGGTGTTCGTCATCGACGGGCGCAGCTCGCGGTCGACGAGGTTCAGCTCGACTTCGAGGCCGATGTTCTTGCGGGGGAACGAAAAGCTGCCGTCGGTGAGCATGCGGGCCAGCGTGTCGAGGCAACGCTGCACCTTCCGGCGGTACCTTCCTCGGTCCAGCGTGTTGAACGGCTGAGCCTCGAGGTCCATCCCCATGACCATCCCTGCTTCGTGTCGGCGTGGACTAGGACGTGTTCAGGCCCCGGCGGACAACCGTTACACAGGCGATGCACCCGGGCTAGCGGCCAAACTGGTGCTGTCTGTCACGGGCGGTTAACCGACAGCAAAATGGCCCCGTTCGTACCACCCAGTGGCGGACGTTCGGACCAGTGAAGCGCCTGGCAAGCGGATGACAGACTGGTCGGATGGGCGTGATCCACATCGACCGATCCGACGATCCCCGCGTGGCCGATTTCCGCGACCTGTCCACTGCGGACCGTCGCCCGGACCGGCCCGGCGGGCGGGGCCTCGTCATCGCCGAAGGCACCGTCGTGGTGTCCCGGCTGCTGGCGTCCCGCTACCCGGTACGGGCGTTGCTGGGCGTGCAGCGGCGGTTCGCCGAGCTGGCCGAAGACCTGGCGGGGCTCGACGTTCCCCAGTACGTCGCCTCCGCGGACACCATGGCCGAAGTGGTCGGGTTCCACCTCAACCGCGGGATCCTCGCCGTCGCCGACCGGCCCGCGCCGCTGACGGTGTCCGAAGTCGCCGGCGGCACCGGGCCGATCGCCGTGCTGGAAGGCGTTGGCGACCACGAAAACCTGGGCGCGCTCTTCCGCAACGCCGCCGCGCTCGGCGTCGGCGGCGTGCTGCTCGGCCCCGGCTGTTCCGACCCGCTGTACCGGCGCAGCGTGCGCGTGTCGATGGGGCACGTCCTGCGCGTGCCGTTCGGGCACCTCACGGACTGGCCGGGCGGGCTCGACGACCTGCGGGCGCGCGGGTTCGCGGTCGCGGCGTTCACCCCGCGGCCGGGTTCGATCCCGCTGCCCGAGCTGCGTGCGCACGCGCCCGGGCGGGTGGCGTTGCTCTTCGGCGCCGAAGGTCCCGGGCTGACCGAGGCGGCGCTCGCGGCGGCTGATCACGCGGTCCGGATACCCATGCCGGCCGGAGTCGATTCACTGAACATCGCCACGGCCGCCGCCGTTGCCTTCTACGAACTGGCTCGCGGCCGCTAAAGTTCTGGTCTCCAGGCGGGAAGGGGCACCATGGAGCTGCGGATCCGCGGCGAGCGCGCCGTGCTGGCCGGCCCGGGCGGGGAGCACGCGCGCGAGGTGGACCCGCACAAGCTCGCGATCGGCGCCGACCTCGCGCAGGCACTGCACGAGTGGGCGCGCGTGGCGTCCGCGGTCACCGCCGATCCCGGGGCGGAAGCGGGCGCGGTGGTTTCGCAGCGCGGCCGCCAGCTGGCCGCGCGGCTGGCCTCGGTGATGGGCACGACCGTGCGGTTCGTGGACCCGGTCACCGGCGACGACACGGTCGTCGAGCCACCCCCGCCGTCGACCGAGCCCGGCCACCGGTTCGTCCGGGCGGTGCTCGGGCCGCCCGGCCCGCCAGGGGAGCCGACGCCGTGGCTGACCGGGCTGACCGTCTCGGCGTTCATCGCCGCGGTGGTCGTGGTGGCCATGCTGGCGCTGGCTTCGACGCTGGCCCGCGAGACCAGCGGCTGGCTCGCGCTGGTGGCCTCGGTGATCGTGACGGCCGGGATCACGCCGTCGCTGTGGCTGATCCGCCGCACCCCGATCCTGCGCTGGGCCGCCTACGGCGCGGCGGGCGGTGTCGTGATCGCGTGGATCGGCGTGCTGGTGATCGCCTTCTAGGGGAGCGTGGGGATGGAGCAGCTGGACGCGTTGCGGAAGTTGTGCCTGGCCCTGCCGGAGACGACCGAGCGGCTCAGCCACGGCTCGCCCGCCTGGTTCGTGCGCGGCAAGAAGACGCTCGCCACGTTCGCCGACGACCACCACGGCGACGGCAGGCTCGCCTTCTGGTGCCCGGCACCGCCGGGCGCGCAGGAGGAACTGGTGCGCACCGAGCCCGAGCGGTTCTTCCGCCCGGCGTACGTCGGGCACCGCGGCTGGCTGGGCGTGCGGCTGGACGTCGACGTCGACTGGGCGGAGGTCGACCGGATCCTGCGCGAGGCGTACCGGCTGGTCGCGCCGAAGACGCTCGCGGCGCGGGTGGTCTAGCGCCCCAAGGTGGCCTTGGTTGCGTGAGACGCACCGAAGGCCGCCTTGGGGCGCTTGGGCTCAGCCGCGCTGCGAGCGGACCCCGAGCAGCACGTCCTCCCAGGACGGCACGATCGGGTGGTTCTTCTTCGCCTTGGGCCGTGGTTCCGGTACCGCGGTGTCCTCGTCCGGGTCCGTCGGGACGCGCGGGATCTCGCGGGTGTCGTCGTCCGGGTCCGGTTCGGCCGACGGCAGCTGCGCGCGCTCCGGCTCCACCGAGTCCAGCGTCGGCTGGAACTCCGTTTCGCGGGCCGGCGCGAGGGCGCGGACCGTGCGCGGGGCGCGGTAGGCGCTCGGGTCCAGCAGGACCTCGGCGTTCTCGTCGAGCGCCGTCACCGTGCCGCCGTGCGCGCCCGGCGAGAAGGCCCAGTGCGCGCGGTTGTCCGACCGCCCGGCCTTCCAGCGGAGCACCACGACCCAGCGGCCGTCGTCGCCCTTCCAGGAGTCCCAAGTGGCCTGTGAGTAGTCGTGGCCGCGCACGCCGAAGCTGTGCGCGACGACCTCGCCGAGCGTCTGTACGTCGGGGCCGTCCTCGCGGACCGGGTGGGCGCTCAGCGCCAGCTCGGCGGTCCGGGACCGCTCGAGCAGGACGGGGTAGGCGTAGCGCTCGACGCGCTGCGTCGAAACACCGGCGCTCGCGGCGACCTGCTCGACGGACTCGCCGGCGCGGATGCGCTGCTGGATCTCGCGTGGCCGCATCTGGCTCTCCAACTCGATCTCGATCTGGCCGAGGCGGGTGATGTCACCCCGCGCCGCCGCGCGCAGTCGCTCATCAGCCGGGAGCAGGAAACGAGTACGGCTCGCCGGGTCTTCGAGCACGATGGACTTCCCGTCCTCGTGCAGTCCGACCACTCGCAGCGCCCGCATTGTTCTCGCCTCCCCGATCTTCTTCACCGTTGTGGGTGCCCACGTTAGAACGGCGCGTCGGCTTGACGTGCGAGGCGCGCCGAGTCTGCACGGAACTGCCCACTGTTCATTTTGGTCCTCCGCATCCTCGCTCAGGCAGGTCAGCGGGATCAGGGTGACACGCCGGGCACGCAAAGTCACGATCGAGTGGATCAAGCGGGCGGCGCGGGAGATCACGCCGGCGGCAGCCGGACCGTCACCGTGAGGCCGCCACGCCGGCCCGGCTGGGCCTCCGCACGGCCCCCGTGGGCCTGAGTCACCGAGCGGACGATGGACAGCCCGAGCCCCGCATTGCGCGTGTCGCCGGTCCGCTCCGCGCCCCCGAGCCTTCGGAACGGCTCGAACAGCGTCGGCACCGCTTCCGGCGGCACCACCGGTCCCGAGTTCCGCACCTCCAGCGCCGGTTCCCCGCGCACTTCCACGTACACCCAGCCGCCCTGGGCGTTGTACGTGATCGCGTTGACCACCAGGTTCGTCACCAGCCGCTCGAGCAGCACCGGGTCGCCCGCCACCACCCGCGGCCGCAGCCGGGTCTCCACCTTCACCCCGGCCGCCTCGGCCTGTGCGGAAGTCGCCCGGACGACCGACGCCGCGACCTCGTCGAGGCGCACCGGCGTGCGCGCGTGCAGCCCCCGGTCGCTGCGGGCCAGCACCAGCAGGCCCTCGATCATCCGCTCGCTGCGCTCGTTCGTGTGGAGCAGGTGCGTGCCGAGCTTCTTGAGCTCCGCCGGGACGTCGGGGTCGGCCATCGCCACCTCGATCAGCGTCCGCTGCACCGCCAAGGGCGTCCGCAGCTCGTGGGACGCGTTCGCGACGAACCGCTTCTGGCTGTCGAAGGACTCCGCGAGCCGGTCGAGCATGCCGTCGAAGGTGTCCGCCAGCTCCTTCAGCTCGTCCGGCGGCCCTTCCAGGTTGATCCGCCGGTCGAGCTTGCCCGCCTCCAGCCGGCGCGCGGCCGAGGTGATGTCGTGCAGCGGCCGCAGCGCGCGGCCCGCCATCAGCCAGCCGAACAGCACCGCCAGCCCGGCCGTCACCACCAGCGCGATCGCCGAACCGACCAGCAGGGTCGACAGCGTCGAGGAGCGGTAGGTGTCGAGCGAGCCGCTGAGCAGCTGGATCGCGACGCCCGGGCCGGGGAAGGCCGCCTGGCCCGAGACGCCGTAGGTCACGTCGGCGGTGGCGATCGTCCGGTCGGCGACCCGGGCCGGGTCCGGCAGCGTGCTCTGCACCAGCAGGTAGTTGATGACGACCAGGACCACCCCGGCGAGCAGGAAGAGCCCGCCGTACCAGGCCGTCAGCTTCGTCCGGACGGACAGGCCGGTCACGTCGCGCCGAACCGGTAGCCGGCACCCGGCACGGTCTCGATCACCGGCGGGTCGCCCAGCTTGCGCCGCAACGTCATCACCGCGACGCGCACCGCGTTGGTGAACGGGTCCGCGTGCTCGTCCCACGCCTTTTCCAGCAGGTCTTCGGCGCTGACCACCGTGCCCTCCGCCCGCATGAGCACCTCCAGCACGGCGAACTCCTTCGGGGAGAGCAGCAGGAACCGGCCGTCGCGGGCGGCCTGGTGGCGCGGCAGGTCGAGCACGACGCCGTCGCGCTGCAGCACCGGTGGCAGCGCCGGCCGCGCGCGCCGCGCCAGCGCTTGCACCCGGGCGACCAGCTCGGCGAACGCGAACGGTTTCGTCAGGTAGTCGTCGGCGCCGAGGCCGAGGCCCGCCACGCGGTCGGTGACGTCGGCGGCCGCGGTGAGCATCAGCACCCGCGCCTCGCCGCCCGCCTTCACCACCGCGGCGCAGACGTCGTCGCCGTGCACCTTCGGCAGGTCGCGGTCGAGCACCACGACGTCGTAGCCGTGCACGCCGACGCGTTCCATGGCCTGCTCGCCGTCGTAGCAGACGTCGACAGCCATCGAGAAGCGCCGCAGTCCCTCCGCGACCGAGTCGGCCAGCAACCGCTCGTCCTCCACCACCAGCACGCGCACTCGCCCAGTCTGCGCAGGAAGGCCATAAGGACCGCATAAGCGACGTCGCTTAGCGCGCCCGAATCCCCCGATCCGTAGACCTGGCACCCATCCGGACGAAAGGAGCGAGCCGATGCGGACACGGATCGTCGTCGCGGCGATCGGGGCAGCCCTGCTGCTCTCGGGCTGCGGCGCGAAGAGCGACGACGGGTCGAAGGTGGCCTCGATCTCGACACCGCCGAAGACGGGCGGGCCGACCGCGGCCGACAACAGCGGCAAGAGCGACGAGGACAAGATGCGGGACTTCGCCAAGTGCATGCGCGAGCACGGCGTCGACATGCCCGACCCGAAGCCCGCCGGCGACGGCAAGGGCATGGCGGTCACCCTGGGCAGCAAGGACGGCGACACCTCGAAGCTCGACGCCGCGCAGACCGCGTGCAAGCACCTCATGCCCAACGGCGGCGAAATGAAGCCGCCGAGCGCCGAGGAACTCGACAAGATGCGCAAGGACGCCAAGTGCATGCGGGACCACGGCATCGACATGCCGGACCCGGACCCGAGCGGCAAGGGCGCCACCCGGATCGGCGGGGTGGGCGACGACCCGAAGAAGTTCGAAGAGGCCGCCAAGGCGTGCGGGCTCGGCATGAGCATCAGCTCGAGGGCGGGCCAGTGAACGACGTGACCCACCTCAAGCCCCGCCGCCGCGGCCGGACGCGCTGGTTCGTCGCGGCCGCCGTCCTGGTCGTGGTGCTGGGCACCGGCTCGGTCGTGATCCTGACGCGGGTGTCGAGCGCGACGCCGGTCAAGGAGGCCGCGCCGCCCGCCGTCGAAACCGCGGAGGTGGCCAAGACCGACCTGAGCGAGGAAGAAGAGGCCGACGGCACCCTCGGCTACGGCGACGAATCGGTCGTCGCGGGCCGCAAGCCCGGCACGATCACGTCGCTGCCGGACGTCGGCGCCACCCTGACCCGCTGCAAGCCGGTGTACGGAGTGGACGCGAAGCCGGTGCCGCTGTTCTACGGCACGCTGCCGTTCTACCGCGACCTCGCCACCGGCGCGGACGACGGTGCCGACGTCAAGCAGCTGGAGGAGAACCTCAAGGCGTGCGGCTTCGGCGGGTTCGGCACGCCGGACAAGAAGTTCACCGCGGCGACCGCGGCCGCGCTGAAGAAGTGGCAGAAGTCCCTCGGCCTGGCGGAGACCGGCGCGTTCGGCCAGGGCGACGTCGTGCTGTCGGCGGGCGAGCTGCGCGTTTCGGCACTGGCGGCCAAACCCGGCGCGCCCGCCCAGGGCGAGATCCTCAAGACGACCGGCACCGTCCGGCTGGTGCAGGTCAAGCTCGACGCGGCCAAGCAGGGCCTCGCGCAGCAGGGCGCGAAGGCGTCGGTGACGATCAACGGGAAGGCGACCCAGGGCACGATCACCGACGTCGGGCGGACCGCGGTCGAGGGCAAGGACCAGGCGGGCCAGGACGACGGCAAGCCGAAGATCACCGTGACCGTCCGGCTCGACGACCCGGCGGCAGGCGGCAGCCTCGACTCGGCTCCGGCCACCGTCCGGTTCACCAAGGACGTCCACCAGGGCGTGCTCGCGGTCCCGGTCGGCGCGCTGCTGGCCCTCGCCGAAGGCGGGTACGCGGTCGAGGTCGACGAGAACGGGCAGCGACGGCTGATCGCCGTCCAAACCGGACTGTTCAGCGGTGGGAAGGTCGAGGTCACCGGCACCGGCCTGGCCGCGGGCATGCGGGTGGTGACGACGTCGTGACGCCCGTGCTGCGCGTGCACGAGGTCACGCGCACCTACCCCGGCGGGGTCGCCGCGCTCGACGGCGTCTCGCTCTCGCTGGAAGACGGCGAGATGACGGCGATCGTCGGCCCGTCCGGGTCCGGCAAGTCCACCCTGCTGCACCTGATGGGCACGCTCGACCGGCCGTCGTCGGGGCGGATCGAGCTGCACGGCCACGACGTCGCCGCGCTGCCCGACCGCAAGGTCTCGGCGCTGCGCTCGCGCTGGATCGGGTTCGTGTTCCAGCAGTTCTTCCTCGACGAAGGGATGAGTGCGGTGGACAACGTGTGCACCGGCCTGCTCTACGCCGGGGTGCCGCGGCGACGGCGGCGCGCGCAGGCACTGGCGGCGCTCGACCGCGTCAAGCTGGGGCACCGGGCGTGGCACCGGCCCGGCGAGCTCTCCGGTGGCGAACGCCAGCGCGTCGCGATCGCCAGGGCCGTGGTCAACGAGCCGTCGATCCTGCTGGCCGACGAGCCGACCGGCAACCTCGACACCGGCACCGGCGCGTCCGTGCTCTCACTGCTCGGCGAGCTGTCGGCGGACGGGACCACGATCGTCGTGATCACCCACGACCGCGAGATCGCGGCGGGCATGCCGCGCCGGATCGAGCTGCTCGACGGGCACCTGCGGCTGGACACCGGCCTGGTGGGTGCGCGATGACGATGGTCAAGCTGCCGGAACCGGCCCGGCTCAAGCCGCCGGACGTCGTCGCGCTCGGCGCCCACGGCATGCGCACGCGGCCGGTGCGCGCGGTGCTGTCCGCGCTGGGCATCGCGATCGGCGTCGCCGCGATGGTGGCGGTGCTGGCGATCCCGGCGTCCGGTGCGCAGGCGCTGCACGACCGGCTGGCCGCGCTCGGCCCCAACCTGCTCACCGCCGGGCCGGGCCAGACGTTGTTCGGCGACAACGCGACCCTGCCGGACGACGCCGTCGCGATGGCCCGCCGGATCGGGCCGGTGCAGGCGGCCGCGGGCACCGGGACGACGTCGGCGAGTGTCCGCCGCAGCGACAAGATCGCCGCGGACGACACGTCGGGGCTGGCGGTGTACGCGGCGCGGCCGGACCTGCTCGGCGTGCTGGGCGGCAAGGTACGGGCGGGTGCGTTCCTGGCCGCGGGCAACCAGAACTACCCGGTGGCGGTGCTCGGGTCCCAGGCCGCGGCCCGGCTGGGCATCGACCACCTCGACCCGGCCCGGCCGCCGCAGGTGCTGATCGGGGCGCAGTGGTTCACCGTGGTGGGCATCCTCGCGCCGATGCCGCTGGCACCGGAGGTCGAGCGTTCGGCACTGGTCGGCTGGGACGTCGCGAAGAGGCTGCTCGGGTTCGACGGCCATCCGTCCACGGTGTACGTGCGGGCGCAGGAGTCCGCGGTCGACGCGGTGCGCTCGGTACTGGCGGCGACGCTGAACCCCAAGGCCCCCAACGAGGTCCAGGTCCGGCGCCCGTCGGACGCACTGGCGGCGCAGAAGCTGACGGACACGACCTACAGCGCGCTGTTCCTCGGGCTCGGCGGGGTGGCGCTGCTGGTCGGCGGCGTCGGAGTGGCGAACACGATGGTGATTTCGGTGCTGGAGCGCCGGCGCGAGATCGGCCTGCGCCGGGCGTTGGGGGCGACGAAGCGGCAGGTCCGCGGCCAGTTCCTGGCGGAGTCGGTGCTGCTGTCGGGGCTCGGCGGGCTCGCGGGGGTGCTGGCCGGAGTCCTGGTGACGGCGGGGTACGCGCTGAGCCAGGGGTGGCCCGCGGTGCTGCCGGTCGGGGCGCTGGCGGGCGGGGTCGGGGTCGCGGCGCTGGTGGGTGCGGCGGCGGGGGCTTATCCCGCGATGCGGGCGGCTCGGCTCGCGCCTACGCAGGCGCTGGCCTGAGGGGCCCGCGGGCCGGGTGGGGGTTGGGGGACCCGGTTCGGGTGCGCGGGTGGGGCGCCGGCTCGGCTCGGCCGGGCGGATGGTGGGGGCGTCGGCTGGGCCGGGCGGGTGTTGGGGGTGTCAGCTCGGGTGGGCCGGGCGGATGGTGGGGGTGTCGGCTCGGCTCGCTCGCGCGGGTGGTGGGTTCGTCGGCTCGGCCTGCCCGCGCTGGTGCTGGGGGGCGTCGGCTCGGGTGGGCCGGGCGGGTGTGTGTGCGTCGGCCTGGCTCGGCCGGGTGGGTGTTGGGGCGTTGGCTCGGCCTGCCCGCGCGGGTGTCGGGGTCGCCGACCCGGCTGGGCCGCGCGGGAGTTGGGGTCGCCGACCCGGCTGGGCCGCGCGGGTGTTGGGGGCGTCGGCCCGGCTCGGCCGCGGGTGTTGGGGCGTCGGCTCGGCCGGGTGGGTGTCGGGGTCACCGGCTCCGCTCGCCCGCGGGCGCCGGTGGGCGGGGCTGGTGTCGCGGTGCTGGTCGCCGTGGTCGGGAGGCCGGCCCGGCTCGCCGGTCGGAAGGCAGCGGGCCCGGGGCCGCCGGGGCGCCCCCCGTTTTCGACTCTACCGGCGGGCACCGACAGTTTTGGCGCGCTCGTCCGCGTAGGCCGTTCGAGCATGCACAACCGCCCGGCGGCCGGTTACTCCTTCTCCGCTATCCAGCACGTTGGAAGGTCTCCCACTCCGCCCGCCGGGTGTTGGATGGGCGGGAGGGAGCCGATCGAAGGGCGGGCGGGGAGTGCGAATCGAGGCGAACCGGCGAGATTTCCTGCGGTGGCTGGCGACTGCGGGCGCGGGGCTCGCCGCCGCCGGGGTGGCTCCCGCCGTCTTCGCCCAGGAGGCCGCCGCCGCCGGGAGTGGGGTCGTGGTCTTCAGCGGGGTCACCGTGATCGACGGCACCGATGGCCCGGCTCGGCCGGACTCCGCCGTCGTGCTGGTCGGGGACCGGATCGCCTGGGTCGGGCCGTCCGCCGGGGTACCTCGGTGCGGGGGCGCCCGGGTCGTCGACGGCCGCGGCCGCTACCTCGTGCCCGGCCTGTGGGACCTGCACACCCACGGCATCGACTACGAGCAGGTGTGGCCGCCGCTGTTCCTGGCCAACGGCGTCACCGGCATCCGCGAGATGCAGGGCTACGACGAAAACCGGGTCACCCGCGACAGGATCGCCCGCGGCGAGCTGCTCGGCCCGCGGGTCGTGCTGGCCAGCTCGATCCTCGACGGCCCGGTGTCCCTGCTCGGGCCGCCCGCCCTCCGGATCTCGAACGCCGAGGAGGCGCGCGCCGCCGTCCGGACCGCCGTCGCGCAGCGCTCGGACTTCGTCAAGGTGTACTTCTACCTGCCGAAGGACGTCTTCGCCGCGATCGCCGACGAATGCCACCGCCACGGCCTGCCCTTCGCCGGGCACTGGCCGTACCGGACCCGCGTGCTCGACGCCGCCCGGGCCGGGCAGCGCAGCTTCGAGCACCTCTTCGGGCTGCCGATCGCCACCTCGAGCCGGCGGGACGAGTTCCTCGCCCGCCTCGACGCGACGCCGTTCGACCCGAACGCCCCGCGTGACTTCTTCAACCTGGCCCGCGAACTCGACCGGCAGGCCGCGCAGGCCCACGACCCCGCCGCGGCGGCCCGCCACTTCGCGGGTCTCAACGCCCTCGGCAGCAGGCTCAGCCCGACCTTCGCGGTCAACCGGGTCATCTCGCGGCCCGCCGACGCGTTCGCGCACGATCCGCGGAACAAGTACATCCCGCAGGAGATCCTCGACTACTGGGCCGACCGGCTGACCCTGTTCGCGCCCGCCACCCCCGACCAGATCGCCCAGCAGGACGCCTACTTCGACACGCAGCTGCAGCTGGTCGGGGAGGCGCACCGCGCCGGCGTGGGGATCCTCGGCGGCACCGACTGCGAGAACCCGTACGTCTACCCGGGCTTCAGCCTGCACGACGAGCTCGACTTCCTCGTGCAGGCCGGCCTCGGCCCGCGACAGGTGCTGCAGGCCGTGACCCGCGACGCGGCCGCGTTCGTCGGCCGGGCGGACACGGCCGGGACGATCACCCCCGGCAAGGTCGCCGACCTGGTGCTGCTCGACGCCGACCCGCTCGCCGACATCCGCGCGGTCCGGCGGATCGACACCGTCGTCACCGACGGCCGCGTCCTCGACCGGGCCGCGCTCGACAAGCTGCTCGCCGACGCCGAAGCCGCCGCGAGCCGGCCCGCCACCGGCGTGAACGCCAGGTCAGTGCGCTTGCCGGTGCACAGCTGCTGCTGAGCGCCCGGTAATCTCGGCCGGTCGGAGACCTGGTTCGAGGGGGACGCGTGCTCACTGGGCGAAGACTGGGGTGGTCGCTGGCGGTGCTCGAGATCGCCGCCGTCGTCCTCGTGCTCGTGCTCAAGCGGTTCGACGGCCTCGACCTCGAGGTCTACCTGGGTGGCGCCAAGGCGCTGGCCGAGCAGGGCTCGCCGTACGACGCCTGGGTGCCGACCACGCACCAGATCCTGCTGCCGTTCACCTACACGCCGTTCGCCGCGGCGGTGTTCCTGCCCGGCACGCTGCTGCCGTTCGCGGTGACGATGAAGCTGGTCAGCATCGCGTCGATCCTCGCCACCGGCGTGGTGGCGTACCTCTACGCCGCCACGCTCAACGGCTCCCTGACCGACCCCACGAAGGTCAACGGCCGGGTGGTCGCCGCGCTCGTCGCCATCGGCGCGCAGCTCGCGGGCGCCCTCCTCGAACCGGTGCGCTCGACGCTGGGCTTCGGGCAGATCAACGCGCTGCTGATGGTGCTGGTCGTGCTCGACGTCCTGCTGCCCGGCGAGCGGAAGCGGACGAAGGGCCTGCTGATCGGGGTGGCCGCGGCGATCAAGCTGACGCCGGCCGTCTTCGTCGTCTACTTCCTGTGCCGCCGCGACTTCCGTTCGGCTGCGCGCGTGGTCGCCGGGTTCGTGGCGGCCGGGGCGCTGCTGTGGCTGATCCGGCCGTCGGCGTCCTTCACCTACTGGACGAAGCTCGTCTTCGACGCGGGCCGCATCGGCGGGGTCGACTACGTCGGCAACCAGTCGCTGCACGGCCTGACCGTGCGTGCCGGCCTGCCGGAGTTCGGCTGGGTGCTGGCCGCAGTGGCGGTGATGGCCGTGGTCGCGGTGATCGTCGTGCGCGCCGCCGAGCCGGTGCTCGGGCTCACCGCCTGCGCGCTCGGCGGGCTGCTGGTTTCGCCGATCTCGTGGACCCACCACTGGACGTGGTGCGTGCCGGTCCTGGTCCTCGCCGGGTGGTACGCGTGGCGCTTCGACCGGGCGGTCCGGTGGGTGGCGGCGGCGGTCGTCGTCGCGGGACTGGCGTTGTTCATCGCCGGCCCGATGTGGTTCGCCCCGCGCCCGGCGCCGTCGGCGGGCTGGTGGCTGGCCACCGAGTCCTACGAGCTGTTCGGCCTCGCGCTGCTGGCCCTCGCCGCGTTCGGCGCCCGGCGCCTCGGCACGAAAAAGGGGACCTCCGCCGCGGCGGAGGTCCCCTCCAAGGAGCCTCAGGTCAGCTGAGCCGCTCGACCACGTACTCGATCGCCTGCGTCAGCTTGGTGACGTCGTCCGGGTCGATCGCCGGGAAGAGGCCGACGCGCAGCTGGTTGCGGCCCAGCTTGCGGTACGGCTCGGTGTCGACGATCCCGTTGGCGCGCAGCACCTTCGCCACCGCGGCGGCGTCGACGTCGTCGCTGAAGTCGACCGTGCCGACGACCTGCGAGCGCAGCTCCGGATCCTTGACGAACGGCGTCGTGTAGCTCGTCTTTTCGGCCCATTCGTACAGCCGCGAGGACGAGTCCTTCGTGCGCGAGGTCGTCCAGGCGAGGCCGCCCTGGCCGTTCATCCACTCGATCTGCTCGGCGAGCAGGAACAGCGTGGCCACGGCCGGGGTGTTGTACGTCTGGTCCTTGCGGGAGTTGTCCAGCGCGGTGGTCAGCGACAGGAACTCGGGGATCCAGCGGTCGCTGCCGCCGATCTCGCCGATCCGCTCGACCGCGGCCGGGGAGGCCAGCGCGATCCAGAGGCCACCGTCGGCGGCGAACGACTTCTGCGGCGCGAAGTAGTAGACGTCGAAGTCCTCGGCCTTGACCGGCAGGCCGCCGGCGCCGGAGGTGGCGTCGATCGCGACCAGCGCGCCTTCGGAGCCTTCCGGACGGCGGACCGGCACGGCCACGCCGGTGGACGTCTCGTTGTGCGCCCAGCCGACCAGGTCGGCGCCGGCTTCGTAGGCGATGTCCGGGGCGCTGCCCGGCTCGGCCTTGACGACGATCGGGTCGGCCAGGAACGGCGCGCCCTTGGTCACGGTGGCGAACTTCGAGGAGAACTCACCGTAGGTGAAGTGCTGCGCGCGCTCGCGGACCAGGCCGAAGGCGGCGGCGTCCCAGAACGCCGTGGTGCCGCCGTTGCCGAGGATCACCTCGTAGCCCTCGGGCAGCGAGAACAGCTCGGACAGACCGGCACGGACGCGCCCGACGAGGGACTTGACCGGCTTCTGCCGGTGCGACGTGCCGAGGTAGGTGGAGCCGGACTCCGCCAGCGCACTCAGCTGCTCGGCGCGGACCTTCGACGGGCCGCAGCCGAAGCGGCCGTCGGCCGGCTTGAGGTCGGCGGGGATGGTCAACTCAGCGTCGGTCATGTGGCCAGTCTCTCAGGTCGGGACAAGGCAGGTAACGCAGGTGGCCGGGAGTCCGGCATGTGGAATCGGCGGCCGGCGGGCCGCGCCGCCGGATGAGCGGCCCACGGCCTTCCGGACGGCGGCGGATACGCCATCGGGCAGCACCGCGGTGGGGGTAAAAACACGGTTACCGCCCCCTGGGACCGCCGGTAGCGTGCCCGGCCGTGACGACTGTGCAGCAGAGTTTCCCGGCGCCGCCGCAAGCACTGTGGAACGCGCTCCCCGCCGGGGTCGCGGCGATCGGCGGACAGGGTCCGTTCTACGACTCGCAACGCGGGTTCGTCTCCTGCCGCACCGGGATGAGCTTCCTGAGCTGGGGCCAGGAGATCACCGCGTCGGTGGTCCCGGCCGAGGGTGGCTCGACGCTGACCGTCCTGACGAAGCTGAAGTTCGGCCTCTTCGACTGGGGCGAGGGCAAGCGCATCGCCAACCGGTTCGCCGCCGCCGTCGCCTACGCGGCGGGCACGGCCGCCCTGAGCTGAGGGTCCCGCTCGCCACCCTGGGGGTGCGAGCGGGGCCCGGTCTCAGCGCCAGCCCTCGACACCGCCCGGCACCGGCGCGGCCGGGTCGTACGGCGTGCGGGTGAAGACGAACGTCGCCAGGTCGAGGTGGGTGGCGACGCCGTCGGTGTTGCGGCCCACCACGAGCGTCTCGCCGGCGTAGTAGCCGTCGAGGCCGACGTAGGTGTCCTTGTCGGTGGCGCGGAAGCGCGAGCCGCGCCCGGCGCCCTCGACCGGCGCGAGCAGCAGCAGCCCGTCACCCTGGATGCGCAGGTGGTACGGGGTCGGGCCCCAGTGCCAGAGCCCGGTCAGCGCGAGCAGCCCGGGGTCGACGGCGGACGGCAGCCACTCGGCGGGCAGCCGCGGCTCCAGCTCGTCGGTCATCGTGATGAGGTCGAGGCAGAGCTGCGTGATGCCGACGCCGGACGTCGAGTTGGCGAGCACCAGCGCGCCGGTCTGCGCGGCCGGGTCGACCAGCGTCACGGCGAGGAACCCGGGCATCGAGCCGGTGTGGCCGGCGAACCGGCGGCCCTGGTGGCGCACCAGCATCAGGCCGAGCCCGAACCCGGTCGTCCAGACGTCGGTGTCGTCGACGGTGACCATGGTCCGCATCTCGCCGAGCGTTTCCGGGGCGAGCACGCCGCCGGTCTCGCCGCCGAGGAACGCCGTCCAGCGGCCGAGGTCCGCCGCCGTCGACCACAGCTGCCCGGCGGGGGCCATCGCGCCGGCGTCGGGGCTCGGCTCCGGCAGCAGGACGTCGGCGAAGGGGTGCACGGCGAAGCCCTCCGCGTGCGCGCCGACCGGGTGCGGGGTCGTGCGGTTCATCCCGAGCGGGCCGAGGACCTCCTCGTCGAGCACGGAAAGCCAGTCCTTGCCGCGGTGGCGGGCGAGGAGTTCGCCGAGGACGCCGTAGCCGACGTTCGAATAGTGGAACCGCGCGCCCGGCCGGTGCTTGGTCGCGCCCTCGGCGAGGCTGCCGACCAGCGCGTCCCAGTCGGCGCCCGGGGTCCGCTCCCACCACAGGCCGGGCGATTCGGACGTCAGGCCGGAGGTGTGGGACAGCAGCTGGGCGACGGTGGCGGCGCCGAACGGCGTGCCGGGAACGTGCTTTTCCAGCGGGTCGTTGAGGTCGAGCAGGCCTTCGTCGCGCAGCCGCATGACGGCGGTGGCGACCAGGGTCTTGGTGATCGAGCCGAGCCGGTACTGGGTGTCGGTGCCCGGGGTTTCGCCACCGACCCGCCCGCGGCCACCGGACCAGACGATCCCGCCGTCGCGCACCACGGCGGCGACCAGCGACGGAGCCCGGCAGGCGGCCTGCTCGTGGGCGATCCGGCGGAGCAGGGCGAGTTCGGTCGAGGCAAGCATGGGGGCATTCTGCCGCGCTCCGGCCGGCGAAGCAGGTCCTGGTCCTCAGCCGAGCAGGTTCTTCGCCATCGCCGTCGTCACCGCGGCCGTGCGATCGGAGACGCCGAGCTTGCCGAACACGCGGAGCAAGTGGGTCTTCACCGTGGCTTCGCTGATGTGGAGCGCGCGGCCGATGTCCGCGTTCGTGCCGCCGGTCGCCACCAGCCGGAGGACCTCCACTTCGCGGGCCGACAGCGGCTGCGGTTCCGGGTTGCGGACGCGGTTGACCAGCTTGCCCGCCACCGACGGCGCCAGCACCGTCTCCCCGCGCGCCGCCGCGCGGATCGCGTTCGCCAGCTCCGCGCGCGAGGCGTCCTTCAACAGGTAACCCGACGCGCCCGCCTCCACCGCGCGCAGGATGTCCGCGTCCGTCTCGTACGTCGTCAGCACGACGATCCGGCGGCCGGGCTGCTCGCGCAGGATCCGCTTGGTCGCGCCGACGCCGTCGAGGCCGGGCATCCGCAGGTCCATCAGCACGACGTCGGGTGCGGCGACCCGGTCGAGCGCGACGGCTTCGTCCCCGGAGCCCGCTTCACCGACGACCGTCAGGTCCGGTTCGGCTTCGAGCATGCCGCGGAGACCTTCGCGGACGACCGGGTGGTCGTCGACGAGCATGACGCGGATCAAGCCGGCACCTCCAGGGTGAGTTCGGTGCCGCTGGGGCCACTCCGGACGCTCAGTCTGCCACCGACCTGCTCGGCCCGTGACCGCATCCCGCGCAGCCCGAACCCGGTGGCGTGGCCGGGATCGAAACCGGCGCCGTCGTCGCGCACCGACAGCCGCACCGAACCGTCCACAGCGGACAGCCGCACCGAAACCGCCGACGCGGCCGCGTGCCGCCGGACGTTGTTCAGCGCTTCCTGGGCGCCCCGCAGCAGGACCACTTCGCCGGCCGTGCCGAGCGCGGGCAGCCCACCGTCCACTTCGTACTCGACCGGTAGGCCCGTCTCTTCGGCCAGCCGGTCGGCCTGCCGCCGGACGGCGTCCACCAGCGAGCCCGCGGCGAGGTCCGCCGGGGCCAGCGCGGCGACCATCGCGCGGGCCTCGGTCAGGTTGTCCCGCGCGGTCCGGGCGGCCAGCTCCGCGTGCCGCCGCGCGGCCGCCGGGTCGGTGTCCAATTCGGACTCGATGGCCTGGGCGAGGGTGACGATGCTGGTGAAGCCCTGCGCGAGCGTGTCGTGGATCTCGCGGGCGAGCCGTTCGCGCTCGGCCGCGGTGCCCGCCTCCCGGGAGAGCCGGGCGACCTCGGCCTGGCTCGCTTCCAGCTTCGCGATCAGGTCCGCGCGGCCCCGGCTCTCGTCGATGACGTGCCCGATGAACTTGCCGCACAGCAGGCCGAACACGACCAGGATCGCCGTCATCGGCAGCATGATGTGCAGGGTCGGGCCCCGCCACCCCTGGTTGACGACGGTCGACGCGGGGTTGAGCAGGATCGCGACGGTGGTGAGGACGGCCGCCGGCCGGAACTCCAGCGTCGAGAACAGCAGCGGGCAGGCCATGAAGAGGATGAAGCCGGACGTCTCCTGGGCGAACAGGGCGATCCCGACCAGCACCAGCACCGTGACGGCGAACGCCCACCGCTGCCCGGCCGGCGAGTCGTCGTCCCGGACGATCCGGCGGCCCCACAGCAGGTAGCCCAGCGCGAGCGCGGTGAGCGCCCCGACCGCGATCGCCGTCCGCGCCGGGTCGCCGTGGTCGAGGAGTACCAGCAGGGTCGTGGCCAGGTACGCCACCGCGAAGAGGATCTCCCAGAGCCAGTTGAACCGGTCCCAGGCGTCCTTCACTTCGCGTCGGACCACCGGAACGTCAGCCGCGCCAGCACGGCGCCCACCACGCACCAGATCCCCAGCACCAGCGCCACCCGCGGCAGTTCCCATGTCCCGGCCATCTCCATCCTCACGGCGTCGTCCGGCAGGAAGACCGACCGGAAACCCTGGCAGATCCACTTCAGCGGGAAGAACGACGCGATGTCCACCATAACTTTCGGCAGGTTCGTGATCGGCGAGACGAAGACCCCGGAGATGAACTGCAGCACCAGGTAGAGCATCTGCACGATGGCGACCGCGCCGTTGGTGGACTTCGCGAGCGCGCTGACCGCGATCCCGAGCAGCGTGCAGGAGACGATGCCGAGCGCGAACACCCACAGCAGCGTCAGCCACTTCGCCGGGTCGGACGGCAGCTTCAGCCCGAACAGCAGCGTGGCGACCGCGGCCATCAGCACCGTCTGGGCCAGGCTCGACACCGCGACCAGCGTCATCTTGCCGACGAAGTACGACGCCGGCGGCATCGGCGTGCCGCGCAGGCGCTTGAGGGCACCGGTTTCGCGGTCGGCCGAGACGCCGGTCGCGATGCTGTTGAACGACGTCGACACGATGCCGGAGCCGATCATCCCGGCCGCCAGCAGCTGGCCGGAGGTGACGCCGCCGAGCGGGGTCGGACCGTCCAAGATGGACCCGAGCAGGATCATCAGCACCGCGGGCAGGGAGAAGGTGAAGACCACCTGCTCCTTGTTGCGGAAGAACTGCCGCAGTTCGGTGCCGCCTCTGGCGAGCCCCAAGGCGAGCGGGCCGGGGAGCGCGAGCGTGCTCATGCCTTGTCTCCGATCAGGTCCAGGTAGATGTCCTCCAGGCTCGGCCGGGTCACCGTCAGGCCCGCGAGCTCTCGACCCCCAGCCGAGAGCTCGGTGACGAGCTTGGTCGGGTACGCGGTGCGCTCGACGTGCTCACCGCGTTCGTCGACCCACCGCACGGTGGCTTCGGCCGCCGCCCGGCCGCCGAGGTTCTGCGGCGTGTCCTGGGCGACGATCTCGCCGCGCGCGATCACCGCGACCCGGCCGGCGAGGGCTTCGGCCTCGTCGAGGTAGTGCGTGGTGAGCAGGATGGTGGTGCCTTCGGCGGCGAGGTCGCTGATCAGCGTCCAGAACTGCCGCCGCGCCTCGGGGTCGAAGCCGGTGGTCGGTTCGTCGAGGAAGAGCAGTTCGGGCCGCCCGACGATGCCGAGCGCGACGTCGACGCGGCGCCGCTGGCCGCCGGAGAGCGCCTTGACGCGCGTCCCGGCCTTCTCGGTGAGCCCGACCTTGTCGATCACCTCGTCGGGGTCGCGCGGGTCGGGGTAGTACTTCGCGAAGTGCCGGACGGTCTCGGCGACGCTCAGCTCGGCGGCGTCGGTCGCCGTCTGCAGGACGATGCCGAGCCGGGCCCGCCAGGCCCGGCCGGCCTTGCCGGGGTCCTCGCCGAGCACGGAGACGTCGCCGTCCGTCCGCCGCCGGTGCCCCTCGAGGATCTCGACGGTCGTGGTCTTCCCGGCACCGTTCGGGCCGAGCAGGGCGAAGACCTCGCCCTGGGCGATCTCCAGGTCGAGCCCGGCCACCGCGAGGTGACCGGGGTACTGCTTGCGCAGGCCGCGCACGCTGACTGCTGTGGTCATGCTGCACAGCCTGGCCGCTCGCGCCGCCGGATCCGACCAACAGGCGGCTGAATCCGGCTGTCCACCGTTCGGTGGACACCGGGGCTTGGTTCCACGGGAAACCACGAAAACGCTGTCATACAAGCAAAAACCCGAACATCCGAGCCCGCGGAACCGCCGCGCGGGTGAACGCGCTGTTGACAACTTGTCTAACATGACAGAATGTCTCACAAGTGGGTGACCGCCAGCGACGGTGTCCGCCTCTCCGTGACCGTCGACGGCCGGAGCGACGGGCCCACGGTCGTGCTCGTGCACGGCTATCCGGACAACAGCTCGATGTGGGACGGGGTGGCCGCCGGGCTGACGGCGGAGCACCGCGTCGTCACCTACGACGTCCGCGGGGCCGGACGGTCGGACAAGCCGTCGGGACGCGCGTCCTACCGGCTGGACCAGCTGGCCGACGACCTGCGCGCGGTCGTCGACGAGGTGCAGCCCGCCGGCAAGGTGCACCTGGTCGCGCACGACTGGGGCTCGATCCAGACCTGGCACGCCCTCACCGGGGACGGGCTGCGCGGGCGGATCGCCTCCTACACGTCCCTCTCCGGCCCCAGCCTCGACCACGCCGGTGCCTGGTTCCGCGCCCAGCTGCGCCGTCCGACGCCGAAACGGCTCAAGAACGCGCTGAACCAGTTCCTGCACTCGTGGTACATCCTCGCCTTCCAGCTCCCGGTCATCCCGGACCTGCTGTGGCGCACCGGGCTGCTGGGCAAGCAGATCCAGCGCATGGAGCCGGACGCGGCGCCGCCGGACAAGTCCGACGGCCTGCACGGCCTCCAGCTCTACCGCGCCAACATGTTCACCCGGCTGTCGCGGCCCGCGCCGCGGCCCGCCGACGTCCCGGTGCAGGTGCTGGCCCCGACCGGCGACGCCTACGTCACCCCGCCGCTGCAGACCGAGGTCACCCGCTGGGTGCCCGACCTGCGGATCCGCCGGATCGTCGGGACGCACTGGGTGACCAGGGCGCGGCCGGCGGTGGTGGCCGCCGCGGCCGCCGAGCTGATCGAGTACGCCGAGACCGGCACCGAAAGCCGGGCGCTGCGCCGGGCCCGCGTCGACGCCGGGCCGTTCGCGCACAAGCTCGTCGTCGTCACCGGGGCGGGCAGCGGGATCGGCCGCGCCACCGCGCTGGCCTTCGCCGAGCGGGGTGCCGACGTCATCGTCACCGACATCGACCCGGCCAGTGCCGCGGAAACGCTGAAACTGCTGGAAGAGCACGGCGTAGCCGAGTACACAGTGGACTCTTCGGACGGCGAGGCCGTGCACCGCTTCGCCCGCGACGTGCGGGAGAACCACGGCGTCCCGGACATCGTGGTCAACAACGCGGGCATCGGGATGTCCGGCCCGTTCCTCGACACCTCGGCCGAGGACTGGGAACGCGTCATCAACGTCAACCTCTGGGGCGTGATCCACGGTTGCCGCGCGTTCGCGCCGATGCTCGCCGAGCGCGCCGAAGGCGGCCAGATCGTCAACCTCGCCTCGGCGGCCGCGTACCTGCCGTCGAAGATCCTCTCGGCCTACGCGACGACGAAGTCCGCCGTGCTGACGTTGAGCGTCTGCCTGCGGGCGGAGCTGGCGGCGCACAACATCGGCGTCACGGCGGTGTGCCCCGGCATCGTCAAGACCAACATCACCAGCACGACGACGTTCGTCGGGGTGTCCGAAGAGGAGCAGCGCCGTCGGCAGCGGGAGAGCTCGAAGCTGTACGCGCGGCGCGGGTTCGGTCCCGAGGGGGTCGCGCGGGACATCCTGCGTGCGGTGGAAAAGGACATCGCGATCGCTCCGTCCACCCCGGAGGCGAAGGTCGCGCTGGTCCTCTCGCGGCTGACACCCGGCCTGCTTCGCAAGGCCGCGAAGCTGGACCTGACGCCGTGAGCCGGCCGCGGCGGATGTCGCCGCAGGCCCGCCGCGACGACCTGATCCGCGCCGCGCTCGACCTGTTCGGCTCGCGGGCACCCGAACTGGTCACCGTGGACGACATCGTCGCGCGCGCGGAGGTGTCGCGGCCGCTGTTCTACCGGTACTTCGCCAACCTGCGCGAGCTGCAGGTGGAGGCGCTGCGCACGGTCACCGACGGGCTGATCGACGGACTGGCCGGGCTCGAGGAGGGGCCGCCGGAGGTGCGGCTGCGCGCGGCCGTCCGCGGCCTGATCGACGTCGCCGACCACTACCGCGCGGGGTACATCGCCCTGCTGCGCACGGGGTCGGTGATCGCGACCTCCGAGACGGACGCCGCGATCGACGAGGTCCGCAACCGCGCGGTGGCCCTGATCCTGGACGCGCTCGGCGTCACCGACCCCTCGCCGCTGCTGTCGCTCACGCTGCGTTGCTGGACGGCGGTCGTCGAGGGTGCCCTGCTGAGCTGGCTCCAGGAACGCAGCGTCGCGCGGGAGGACCTCGACACCTGGCTCGTCGACCAGCTCACGGCCATGCTCGGCGCCACCGCACAGCACGAACCGGCCGGCACCACGGGGGTACCGGCCGGTTCGTGAAGAAGCGTCAGTGCTTGGTGACGAGCTCCCAGCCCTCGACGTCCTCCGGGCTGCGCGGCGCCGGGCCGACGTACTTGGCCGACGGCCGCACCAGGCGCCCGGTGCGCTTCTGCTCCAGGATGTGCGCGGCCCAGCCGGCGGTGCGGGCCGAGCTGAACATCGCGGGCATCATGTGCGGCGGGACCTGGGCGAAGTCCAGGATGACCGCGGCCCAGAACTCGACGTTGGTCTCGATCGGGTGATCCGGACGCCGCTCGCGCAGCTCCTTCAGCGCGGCCTGCTCCAGCGCGGCGGCCGCCTCGTAGCGGGTCGCGCCGAGCTCCTGGCAGGTCCGCCGCAGCACGCGCGCCCGCGGGTCCTCGGCCCGGTAGACCCGGTGGCCGAAGCCCATCAGGCGTTCCTTGCGGTCGAGGATGCCCTTGACCAGGCCCACCGGGTCGCCGGTGCGCTCGACCTCTTCGATCATCGGCAGCACGCGCGCCGGGGCACCGCCGTGCAGCGGGCCGGACATGGCGCCGATGGCCCCGGACATGGCCGCCGCCACGTCCGCGCCGGTGGAGGCGATGACGCGGGCGGTGAAGGTGGAGGCGTTGAGGCCGTGCTCGGCGGCCGACACCCAGTAGGCGTCCAGCGCCTTGACGTGCGCCGGGTCGGGCTCGCCGCGCCAGCGGACGAGGAACCGCTCGGTGATCGAGTGGGCCTCGTCGACGCGGGTCTGCGGGACCGCGGGCTGGCCGATGCCGCGCGCCGACTGGGCGACGTAGGACAGCGCCATCACCGAGGCGCGGGCCAGCTGCTCGCGGGCCTCTTCGTCGGTGATGTCGAGCAGCGGGCGGTACCCCCAGATCGGGGCGAGCATGGCCAGCGCGGCCTGGACGTCCACCCGGACGTCACCGGTGTGCACCGGCAGCGGGAACGGCTCGGCGGGCGGCAGGCCGTGACCGAACCGGCCGTCCACGAGGAGGCCCCAGACGTCGCCGAAGGTCACCTTGCCGGCGAGGTCCTCGATGTCGACGCCGCGGTAGCGCAGGGCACCGCCGTCCCGGTCGGGTTCGGCGATTTCGGTGTGGAAGGCGACGACGCCCTCCAGACCCGGTCGGAAGCCGTCGTCGGGTTGGCCGGACGGCTGAGGCTTGCTGATCGTGGAGGTAGTCACTGTTTCGCGGGACCTTTCGGTGCGCTTTTTCCCCGGCTGGTTGGTGCTGGTCGCGCGGTTGGAGGAAGCGCACGGAACGCGCGCCACATCGCACGGATGGATAGACCTTGCTCTCTTGACCGGCCAGTGGCAATCGAAAGAAGCGGTGGTTTCGGTCACGATTACGAGAACGATTCAGTCACACGTCCGGCCAGGCCGGAGAATTTTCACCACTCAGTGTGACGAAGCCCAGGTAAATCCTGTGTTTCCGAACCAGGCGCCGCCGCGTTTCGGGTGATAGACCTAGCGCATGCACCTCAGCCCGCAGGAGCGCGACAAGCTGCTCATCCACGTGGCGGCCGACGTCGCGCGGAAGCGGCTGGACCGCGGCGTCCGGCTCAACTACCCCGAGGCGGTCGCGCTCATCACCGACCACGTCCTCGAAGGCGCCCGCGACGGCCGCACGGTCAGCGAGCTGGTGGCCAGCGGCCGGACCGTGCTCTCCCGGGCGCAGGTGCTCGACGGCGTGCCCGAGATGGTCGACTCCGTGCAGGTCGAGGCCACCTTCCCGGACGGCACGAAGCTCGTCACCGTGCATGACCCGATCGTGTGAGGAGCAGGATGCGCCCTGGCGAGATCATCCCCGGCGAGGAGCCGGTCGAGCTGAACCCCGGCCGCGCCCGCGTCCGGCTGCTGGTGCGGAACCTCGGCGACCGGCCGGTGCAGGTCGGCTCCCACTACCACTTCGCGGCCGTGAACCCGGGCCTCGAGTTCGACCGGGAGGCCGCCCGCGGCCACCGGCTCGACGTCCCGGCCGGGACGTCGGTGCGGTTCGAGCCGGGCGTGGAACGCGAAGTCGATCTTGTTCCACTGGCCGGAGCGCGGCGCGTGCCCGGTCTGCGGTCCGAATTCGCTGGAGACTTCTGATGCCGCAGATCGATCGCGAGCGCTACGCCGAGCTGTTCGGCCCGACCACCGGCGACCGGATCCGGCTCGCCGACACCGACCTGCTGATCGAGGTCACCGAAGACCGCTCGATGGGCTCCGGCGGCTCCGGCGACGAGGTGCTCTTCGGCGGCGGCAAGGTCATCCGCGAGTCCATGGGCCAGGGCACGGCGACCCGGGCCGAGGGCGCGCCCGACCTGATCATCACCGGTGCGGTGATCCTCGACCACTGGGGCGTCGTCAAGGCCGACGTCGGCGTGCGCGACGGCCGGATCGTCGGCATCGGCAAGGCGGGCAACCCGGACACGATGGACGGTGTCGACCCGGCCCTGGTCATCGGGCCGTCCACCGAAGTGCTGTCCGGCAACGGCAAGATCCTCACCGCGGGCGGCATCGACTGCCACGTCCACTTCATCTGCCCGCAGCTCGTCGACACGGCGCTGGCCGCCGGGCTGACCACTTTGGTCGGTGGCGGCACCGGGCCGAACGAGGGCACGAAGGCCACCACCGTCACGCCCGGCGCGTGGAACCTCGGCCGGATGCTGTCCGCCATGGACGGTTACCCGATCAACGTCCTGTTGCTGGGCAAGGGGAACACGGTCCGGCACGAGGCGCTGCGCGAGCAGCTCGCGGCCGGTGCCGGCGGGTTCAAGCTCCACGAGGACTGGGGCACCACGCCGGCCGCCATCGACGCGTGCCTGACCGTCGCCGACGAAGCCGGTGTCCAGGTGGCCATCCACACGGACACGCTGAACGAGGCCGGCTTCCTGGAGTCCACTGTGGACGCCATCGGTGGCCGGTCGATCAACGCCTACCACACCGAAGGGGCCGGCGGCGGGCACGCGCCGGACATCATCCAGGTCGTCTCGCTGCCGAACGTGCTGCCGTCGTCGACCAACCCGACCCGCCCGCACACCGCCAACACCCTCGACGAGCACCTCGACATGCTGGTGGTCTGCCACCACCTCAACCCGTCGGTGCCCGAGGACCTCGCCTTCGCCGAGAGCCGCATCCGGCCGACCACGATCGCCGCCGAGGACGTGCTGCACGACATGGGCGCCATCTCGATGATGAGCTCCGACTCGCAGGCGATGGGCCGGATCGGCGAGGTGATCATCCGGACCTGGCAGACCGCGCACGTGATGAAACGCCGCCGCGGCGCGCTGCCGGGCGACGGCGCGGCCGACAACCTGCGTGCGCGCCGCTATGTCGCCAAGTACACGATCAACCCGGCCATCGCGCACGGCATGGAGACCGAAATCGGCTCGGTCGAGGTCGGCAAGCTCGCGGACCTGGTGTTGTGGGAGCCGAAGTTCTTCGGCGTCCGCCCGCACGTCGTGCTCAAGGGCGGCTTCCCGGCGTGGGCGGCGATGGGCGACGCGAACGCGTCCATCCCGACGCCGCAGCCGGTCATGGCGCGCCCGATGTTCGGTGCGAACATCGGCGCGGCGCTGAGCCTGCACTTCGTGGCGCCGTCCGCTTTGGACAGTGGACTGCGGGATACGTTCGGCATCACCCGGCCGCTGGTCGCGGTGTCGAACATGCGCGCGCGGACGAAGGCGGACATGGTGCTCAACGACACCACGCCGGACGTGCGGGTCGAGCCGGACAGCTTCGCGGTGCACGTCGACGGCGAGCTGGTCGAACCGCAGCCGGTGACGGAACTGCCGATGGCGCAGAGGTACTTCCTGTTCTGATGGACCTTTCGGCGCTGATCCTCGCGGACTCCCGTTTTCCCGGCGGCGGGCACGTCCACAGTGGCGGGTTGGAGGAGGTCGTCGCGCGGAAGCTGGTGACTTCCGTGCGGGACCTGCCGGGGTTCCTGTCCGGCCGGTTGCGGACGGCGGGCTTCCTGGCGGCGGTGTTCGCCGCGGCTTCCGCGCACGCCGCCGCCGGACCGGGAAACTGGTCGCTTTTGGACAGTGAGCTGGATGCGCGCACTCCGTCGCTCGCGCAACGGGAAGCGTCCCGGGCGCAGGGCCGCGGGACCGCGCGGGCGGGGCGGATCGCGTGGCCGTCACCGGTGCTCGACGCGTTGCTGGCCGAGACGCCGCGGCCGCACCACCCGATCGTGCTGGGCGCACTGGTCGGCGTGGCGGGTGGCTCGCCGTACGACGCCGCCATGGCGGCCGCCTACCTGTCGGTGAGCGGGCCGGCGAGTGCGGCCGTGCGGCTGCTGGGGCTGGATCCGTTCGCCGTCAACGCGGTCGTGGCGCGGCTCGATCTCGCTTCGGTCTGTTCGGCCGCGGCGGCGGTGGCGGGAAACGACCCGGCGTCGCTGCCGTCGCCGGGGTCGCCCGCGTTGGATCTGTTCGCCGAGGCCCACGCCCGGCACCACCAGGAAGAGGTGCGTCTCTTTGCCAGCTGAAGGTCACGGCCACGGTCACGGCCACTTCCACGAAGTGAACTTCGACCCGACGGCCGCGGAACCCGACCACTACGACGCGGCGCCGACGGCCGGGCGTGCCTACCGGATCGGCATCGGCGGCCCGGTCGGCTCGGGCAAGACGGCGCTGACCGCGGCGCTGTGCCGCGCTCTCGGCGACGAGATCCGCCTCGCCGTGGTGACGAACGACATCTACACGACCGAAGACGCGGACTTCCTGCGCCGCGCGGGCGTGCTGGACCCCGAGCGGATCGAGGCGGTGCAGACCGGCGCCTGCCCGCACACGGCGATCCGCGACGACATCACCGCGAACCTCGACGCGGTCGAGCGGCTGGAGGAGAAGTTCCCCGGCCTCGAGCTGGTGATCATCGAGAGCGGCGGCGACAACCTGACGGCGGTGTTCAGCCGCGGCCTGGCGGACAGCCAGATCTTCGTGGTCGACGTCGCGGGCGGCGACAAGGTGCCGCGCAAGGGCGGCCCGGGTGTCACGACGGCGGACCTGCTGGTGATCAACAAGATCGACATCGCCCACCTGGTGAACGCGGACATGGCGGTGATGACGTCGGACGCGCACCGGATGCGCGGCGAGCTGCCGGTGATCACCCAGTCCCTGGTGGACACCCCGGACGCGCCGGCGGTCGCCGACTGGGTCCGTTCCCTGCTGTGAAGGCCCACGCCCGGCTGACCGCGTGCTTCGACGGCACGCGCACGGTGCTGCGGGAGCTGTGCTCGATGGCGCCGCTGACGCTGTTCCCGCGCCGCCGGTCCGGGTCGACGGCGGTGGTGCACCTGGTCAACTCGGCGACCTCGCCGCTGGGTGGGGACGACCTGACCCTGTCGATCCACGTCGGCCCCGGGGCGTCCCTCCGGGTGTCCGGCGTGGCGGCGACCCTGGCGCTGCCCGGCCTGCACGGTGAAAGCTCTCTGTCCACAGTGGAAGTCGTGGTCGAAGCGGGCGGTTCGCTGGAGTACCTGCCGGAGCCGACGGTGGTGACCGCGCGGGCGCGGCACCGCGCGGTCTTCCGGGCTTCGCTGGCCGCCGATGCGTACTTGCACACCCGGGAGGTGCTGGTGCTCGGCCGCGCCGGGGAGAGCGCGGGTTCTCTGGTGACCACGCTGGACGTGGTCCGGGCCGGGGTGCCCGTGCTCCGGCAGACGCTTCCGGTCGGGGACTCCGGGTTGGACGGTAGCTTGGCGGTGCTGGCGGGCCGCCGGGTGCTGGCCACGGACCTGGTGGTCGGCGGGCCCGAGCTCCCGGCGGAGTCGGGTGAGTGGTGGTCCCGCAGCCCCCTCGCTGCGGGCGGCACCCTCACCACTTCCCTCGCGCCGGATGCGGTCACCGCGCTCCGCCCGTTCTGAGCAGCCCCCGTTTTCCACGCTACCGGGGGCCACCGACAGTTCTCAGAACTTCGTGCCCAGCCAGGTCATCGCCGCCGGGCCGCCGATCGACACCCCGCCGATGTGTTCCAGCAGCGGGAACTCCTGCCACGTCACCTTCGCGCCGAGGGAGTTCCAGCGATCGCGCAGTGCCGTTCCGACGCTGAACGGGATCAGCTCGTCCAGCGTTCCGTGGTACAGGTACACCGGCGGCTTGGGTGCGGTCGTGCCCAGGTGGTTCTGCGTCAGGCGGGCCTGCCAGCGCGGGTCGTGGATCGGGTCCGGCACCGTCACGAAGTCCTGCAGGTGCGCGAACGGCGCCGCCGCCCCCAGCTCGATGGTGCACGCCTTCGACACGCGGGCCACCGCCTCGCGGCCGCGGTCGTTCAGGATCGACGCGAACGGCACGTCCGGGTACGCCGCCGCGAAGCCCGTCGCCGCGCCGAGGACCAGGCCGAACGCCGCGCCGCCGTCGTTGGCCGCGAACACCGCGTTCAGGTCCGCCGGGACCCCGCCGGCCGCCACGCCGACCACGTTCAGCGAAGGTGCGTACGTGGCCTGCAGCTCGGCCGCCCACGCGGCCGCCTGGCCGCCCTGCGAGTAGCCGAACACGCCCACCGGACCGGCCGGGGACAGCCCGGCGCCGGTCACCTGCGCCGCGGCGCGGGCCGCGTCGAGCACCGCGCGGCCTTCGGACTGCCCGACCGCGTACGTGTGCGTGCCCGGCGTGCCGAGCCCTTCGTAGTCGGTGACGACGACCGCCCAGCCCTGCGTGAGCGCCTGGGCCAGCAGCGCGCTTTCGTTCTCGACCCCGTGGGCCAGCAGGTTCGAGGGCGCGCACTGGTCGCCGAGGCCGTGCGTCCCGACCGCGTAGGTGACCAGCGGTCGCGGGCCGCCGCGCAGCCACGGCGTCGGCGGCACCAGCAGCGTGCCGGAGACGGCGTTCGGCTCGCCGGTCGCCGACGTCGAGCGGTACAGCAGGTGCCAGGCCTTGACGGGGGCCGGGAACGGGCCGACGAACACCGTCGTCGGCTGCTGTTCCAGGAGGACGCCCGGATCCGCGTGTGCGGAGGGGGTGGCTGTCACGAAAAGGAGCGCGACGGCGACCACTAACCGACGAAGCATCGTTGCCTCCGGCTGTTCGGTGAGATCGGCACACTGTGGTAATCGAGATTTTCACAACTTAACCAGCCCGGTAGGATCCGGCAATCCCTCAGAAGGAGGACACAACCGTTGGCTCGCACGTACGGCGGCGTCGCACCCGAACAACGTCGCGCCGACCGCCGCGAGCGGCTGCTCACGGCCGGCCTCGAGCTGTTCACCACCGCCGGCTTCCGGCAGACGAAGATCACCGAGATGTGCGCCCGCGCCGGCGTCTCGACGCGGAACTTCTACGAGGAGTTCAGCAGCAAGGAGGACGTGCTGCGCACCCTCCACGACCGGATCAACAGCCTCGCGCTGGAGCACGTCACCGCCGCGCTCGACAAGGTCGCCGAGGCCGACGCCATGACCCGCATCGCCACGCTGCTCGACGTCTTCATCGACACGGTCACCGTGGACCCCCGCCTCCCGCGGCTCAACTACGTCGAAGCCGTCGGCGTCAGCGCGGAGCTGGAGGAGCAGCACCAGGTGTGGGTCGACCGCTGGGCGACCTTCATCGAAACGGAGGCGCGGCGCGCGGCCGCCCACGGTGTCGCACCCGACCGCGACTACCGGCTGACGGCGATCGCGCTGGTCGGCGCGGCCACCGGGCTGCTGCGCGAGTGGCAGGCGCACGAGCCGCCGCTGCCGGTGGAGGACGTCGGCGCCGAGCTGCGCGCGCTGATGCTGGCGGCCATCATGCGGCCCGGAAAAATCTTGGGGATCCCGGGCAACCCCGGCGGGTCCTCCGGCGTGGAACAGTCGAGCCGGGAGGGGGATCCGGGGGGAAGCCGGCTCACGTGAGGGCCCTTCCCCGGCGAGTGCCGGGAAAGGGCCCTCGCGGACATCACGTGGTGCGGACGGTCGGCAGGCCGAGCGAAACCGGGCCGGCCGTCTGGCACACGTCGTGGCAGGTGTTGTCGAGCGTGCAGCACAGCGAGCAGATCGGGCCGTCCTGCTTCGCGCAGTCGGCGACGTCGGGCAGTTCGTACGGGTCGCCGCAGGTCGAGCAGGTGTGCGTCGCGCGCAGGTCGACATCGCTGTCCGGGCCGGCGACCGTGTTCGGCCGCGCGATGTAGTACTTCCCCTTCGTCACGACGGCCAGCGTCGGCACCAGCACGATCGCGATGACCAGCGCGAGCAGCGGGCTGAACGCGGCCAGGAACTGCCCGAACGCGCCGAAGTACGCCACGATCGACACCGCCGAAGCGACGACCATCGCGCCGAACCCGACCGGGTTGATCTTGTGCAGGTAGGCCCGCTTGAACTCGATGTAGCGCGGGGACAGGCCCAGCGGCTTGGCGATCACCAGGTCGGCGCAGACGGCGCCGATCCACGCGATGGCGACGTTCGAGTAGAAGCCGAGGATCTTGTTCAGGAAACCGAACGCGCCGAACTCCATCAGCGCGAGCGCGATCCCGCAGTTGACCAGCACGTACCAGACCCGGCCGGGGTGCTTGTGCAGCATGCGGGAGAAGAAGTTCGCGAACGACAGCGAGCCGGAGTAGGCGTTGGTGGTGTTGATCTTGATCTGCGAGACGACGACGAACAGCGCGGCGAACGTCAGCGCGACCGGCCCGAGCGCGGGTTTCACCGCTTCGAGGTAGGGCGCGATCGGCTCCAGCGCGTGCGTCTTCCCGACGACGCCGAGCGCGAGGAAGGCCAGCAGCGCGCCGCCGATCTGCTTCGCGGCGCCGAGGATCACCCAGCCGGGGCCGGCCGCGAGCACCGCGGCCCACCACGACCGCTTGTTCTCCGCGGTCTTTTCGGGCATGAACCGCAGGTAGTCGGCCTGCTCGCCGATCTGTCCGATCAGCGACAGCGCGACACCCATGCCGAAGCCGAACCCGATCGCCGAGAACCCGGCGCCGGCGCCCTCCGTACCCCCGAAGTGGGTGAATTCCGCGAACTTGCCGGGCTCCCGGACCAGCACGACGACGAACGGCAGCACCAGGCCGGCGATCCACAGCGGCTGCGTCCAGGTCTGCATCTTCGCCACCGCGCCCATGCCGTAGAGCGCGAAGGGCAGCACGATGAGCGTGGCCAGCAGGTAGCCGATGGGCAGCGGGATGCCGAGGGCGAGCTCGAAGGCCTGGCCCATGATCGAGCCTTCGAGCGAGAAGAAGATGACCGTGAAGCTCGCGTACACGAGCGACGTCAGCGTCGACCCGAAGTAGCCGAAGCCGGCTCCGCGGGTCAGCAGGTCCATGTCCACTCCGGACTTCGCGCAGGCGGCCGCGATGGGCACGCCGGTCACGAAGATGACGACGGCTGCGGCGAGGATCGCCAGGACGCCGGAGGTGAAGCCGTAGGAGAGGACGATGCTGGCGCCGATCGCGAAGTCGGCGAGGTAGGCGATGCCGCCCAGCGCCGTCGTCGCGACGACGAACGGTGACCATTTCCGGAACGAATGAGCGGCGAAGCGAAGCGAGTAGTCCTCGCGGTTCTCGTTGGCCGCGAGCGGGGCGTAGCGGCGTTTCGGCGGGGCGCTCTCTTCTGCGTTGGACAGGATCTCGGTCATGCCTGCCTCCGGGGTGGTGGGGAACGGGCCGAAGGTAGGTGCGTCCTGTATCGATCCTGGTCCGGCGGGTAACGCGGGGGTTACACCTTGTTGTCCAGCGGTTACGGGCAGGTGGCGCGCACGAGGTGGCGGGTGTCACCGTTCAGTGGGTTCCGCTGCCGCTCGTGAAGCCTTAACGTGCGCAGGAGCCGAAGTGACAGCTGCCCCGACCGGGTACGGGAGGTTTGGCGATGATGCCGGAGATCGAGGACCAGGTGGAAGACGCCGTAGTGCGCCTGCCGGGAATGCGCGTCGCCTACGACGGCGCGGCGTTCGACGAATCCGCGCTGGCGGCCACCTGGACCGACCAGCTGCAAGGCTGGTTGAACCAGGCCGTGGCCGCCGGCATCGCCGAACCGAACGCGATGGTGCTGGCGACGGCGGACGCCGAGGGCCGCCCATCGTCCCGCACGGTGCTCTGCAAGGGCCTCGACGACCGCGGCGTGGTGTTCTACACGAACTACACGTCCTCGAAGAGCCACGATCTGACGGCGACCCGGTACGCGTCGGTGACGTTCCCCTGGTACGCGCTGCACCGCCAGGTCCACGTCCGCGGCGAGGTCGAGAAGGTCGGCGTCAAGGAGACGGCGGAGTACTGGGCCCAGCGGCCGCGCGGTTCGCAGCTCGGGGCGTGGGCGTCACCGCAGTCCCGGGTGGTCGACGGCCGCCGCGCGCTGGACAACGCGCTGAACGGGATCGAGCGCCGGTTCGCGGACGTGGAGCACATCCCGGCCCCGCCCCACTGGGGTGGCTGGCGGATCCGCCCGGACCTGGTGGAGTTCTGGCAGGGGCGGGAAGACCGCATGCACGACCGGCTGCGGTATGTGCGGAACGACGATGGGTGGCACATCGAGCGCGTCGCCCCCTGATCCAAGCGCCCAAGGCGGCCTTGGGCGCGTTGGGGCGCTTGCGGGGCGAGGTAAATCACGCGACTCCGGATACTTAGCCCCGCTAAGCTGATGTGTCGTGACTGGTGAACCGGGGACGCTGCCGCCCCGCTCGGGCATCCGCAAGCTCCTCGGGCGCGTTGTCGTCGACACGCGGCCGCTCAAGATCGCGGCCTTTCGGCGGCTGTGGCTGTCCACTGTGGTCACCGCCGTTGGTACCCAGCTCACCGCCGTTGCCGTGCCCAAGCAGGTCTTCGACCTCACCGGGTCCTCCGCCTACGTCGGCCTCACCGGGCTCGTCGCCCTGCTTCCGCTGCTGGTCTTCGGGCTCTGGGGCGGCGCTGTCGCCGATGCCGTCGACCGGCGGAAGCTGCTGCTGGTCACCAACGTCGGTGTCGCCATCACCTCCGCCCTCCTCTGGCTCCAGGCCTTCGCGAACTTCGGGTCCGTGTGGCTCGTCCTCGGGCTGCTCGCCGTCAACCAGGCCTTCTTCGCGATCAATATGCCCACCCGTGGCGCCGTCGTCGCGCGGCTCGTGCCCGCCGGGCTGCTGCCGTCCGCGAACGCCCTCAACACCACGATGTCCACCTTCGGCGCCGTCTTCGGGCCGCTGCTCGCCGGGGCGCTGATCCCCGTCCTCGGCCTCTCCACCCTCTACCTGATCGACGTCGTCGCCCTGACCGTCACGCTCTTCGCCGTCTGGCGGCTGCCGTCCATCCCGCCGCTCAACGGGCCCTCGCGCCGCGCCGGGGTCCGGGACGTCGTCGACGGCTTCAAGTACCTCGCCGGGCAGAAGATCCTGCTGGCCTCCTTCGTCGCCGACATCATCGCCATGGTCTTCGGGATGCCGCGGGCGCTGATCCCGGAGATGGCCGAACGCACCTTCGGCGACCCGCCCGGCGGCGGCCCCGCCCTCGGCTGGCTCTACGCCGCCCTGCCGCTGGGCGCGATGCTGATCGGGTTGTTCTCCGGGTGGCTGACGCGCATCCACCGCCAAGGCGTCGCGGTCGTCGTCTCGATCTGCGCGTGGGGCGCCGCGGTGGCCGGGTTCGGGCTCGCGCACTCGCTCTGGCTCGCCGTCGTCTTCATGGCGCTCGCCGGGGCCGCGGACATGGTCAGCGCCGTCTACCGGATGGCGATCCTGCAGGTCGCGACCACCGACGAGATGCGCGGCCGGCTCCAGGGCGTCTTCACCGTCGTCGTCGCCGGCGGGCCCCGGATCGCCGACCTCACCCACGGCTGGGGCGCCGCCGCGTTCGGGACCACGGCCGCGGCGACCGGCGGTGGGCTGCTGGTCATCGTGCTCGTCTGCGCGTCGATGTTCGTGCTCCCGGCCTTCTGGCGATACCGGGCACCGGCGATCTAGGTAGGGTGCGAGCATGCGTACCCTTGTTGTCGCTTTTGTCGCTTTCGCCGCGCTGACCGCCTGCTCTTCCGGGGACGAGCCGTCCAAGGCACCTTCGACCTCCGCCCCCGCCCCGAAGCCGGCGCCGAGCACGAACGCCGCCGCCGCGTCGCTCGACCCGTGCAAGCTGCTCCCCGCGGAGGCCGTCTCCAAGGCGCTGTTCCTCGACAACCTCAAGGCGGTCCAGGGCCCGGTCCAGGACAACGCGGCCAACGGCGGCAAGGCCCGCAACTGCGAGTACCAGCACGACGGCAAGGCCGCGGGCAAGCTCGCGGTGACCCGCTACGAGGGCAAGAAGGGCAAGCCCGCCGAGATGCTCGCGGCGATCAAGAAGGCGAAGCCGGGCGCGCAGGACGTCCCGGGCTTCCCGGAGGGCGCCGTCTATTACGTCGACGGCCAGCAGGCCGCGACCCTCGTCTCGGGCGAGCTGGTGGCGGGTACGCCGGTGCTGGTCAACTACACCGGCCCGGCGAAGCTGACGCCGGAGCAGCTCGCCCCGCTCGTCAAGCAGGCCCTCGCCGCCGGCTGATCACGCCCAGCCGGACTTCGCCACCATCCGAACCTCTCGCCGCCGGGTTCGGATGGGGCGGAAGATCATCCGGTTCTGTGGATCACCGGCTTGTCACTCACCGGCTTGTCACTCATCGGCGCAGCGCGGCCAGCTCGACCGGGCTGTGCGCCGAGAACACCGTGACGTCGTCCTGGTGGGTCCGCGCCAGCTCGTGCAGCCGGGCCAGGTTCTCCAGCCGCGGCCCGCGCAGCGTCTGGACGATGTTCTGGAACGCCGTCAGACCCGGTGGGCAGTGCGGGGCGACCGGGTCCAGCTGCCCGTGGAAGAAGTACGCGTCGCCGGCGTGCAGGAGCCAGCCGTCGCCGGTGTCGACCGCCACGCCCGTGTGGCCGCGGGTGTGGCCGGTGAGCGGGACCAGCAGGATCTCCTCGGGCAGGCCCTTGAGCGACCGGACCGCCTCGAAGCCGAACCACGGCTCGCCCGTCTCGTCGTAGGTGCTCCACAACGGGCGGTGCGCGAACTGGGCCGCCCGGTAGCGGTTCTTCTCCGCCGCGTTCGCCGGGGCCGTCGCCGCGCGGTGCTCCTCGGACCGGACGTGGACGACGGCGTTCGGGAAGTCGGCCAGCCCGCCCGCGTGGTCGACGTCCAGGTGCGTCGCCACGATGTGCCGGACGTCGGCCGGGTCGAGGCCCAGCGCCTCGATCTGCGCGACGGCCGTCTCGGCGGCCACGGGCTTCGCGCCGACCAGCGCCAGGAACGGACCGCCCAGCCATTCGCCGGGACGCGCCACGCCCTGGCTGCCGAACCCGGTGTCGACCAGCACGAGGCTGTCACCGGTCTCGATCAGCAGGCAGTGGGCGACCAGCTCGGCCCGCCGGAGCAGGCCGGGCTCGCCGTCGAGCAGCTTGCCGCCCACCGGGCGCATCGATCCGCAGTTGAGGTGGTGCACCTTCATACGCTGCTCCTGGTGCTCAGCCGGAGGAACTGGGTCTCGTCGTGCGCGGCGAAGACGGTGACCTCCTCGCCGTGCTCCTGAACAAGCTGGCGCAGGCGGCGGTGATTGTCCAGCCGGGCACCCTTGACCGTCTCCATGTGGCCCTCGAACCACTTCAGCCCCGGCGGGCAGCCCGGCGCGGCCGGGTCGACCTGCCCGTGGAAGAAGTACGAGTCACCCGCGTTGAGCAGCCAGCCGTGCCCGGTGTCGACGGCGATCCCGGCGTGGCCGCGCGTGTGCCCCGAGAGCGGGATCAGCAGGATCTCCTCCGGCAGGCCTTCGAGCGAGCGGACCGCGTCGAAGCCGAACCACGGCTCACCGCTGTCCGCATAGGTCGTCCACTGTGGACCATGAGCGAACTGGATCCGGCGGTACCGGCCGCGTTCGTCGGCCCGCGGGTCGGTGAACGCCCGCAGCTCCTCGGCGTAGACGTGCACGCGCGCCCATGGGAAGTCGATGAGCCCGCCGGCGTGGTCGAGGTCGAGGTGGGTCAGCACGATGTCGCGGACGTCCGCCGGGTCGAAGCCCAGCGCGCGGACCTGCGCGATCGCCGTCTGCGCCGGGTCGGCGATCGGGTTGGACTGGCGGACGAACCCCGCGCCCAGCCAGGCGTTGCGGTCGACCGCGGCCGGTGTGCCCATGCCGGTCTCGACGAGCACCAGTCCGGTGCCGGTCTCCAGCAGCAGGCAGTGGCAGACCATGGTGGCGCGCCGGAAGAGGCCCGGCCTGCCGTCGATCAGCTTGCCGCCCAGTGGGCGCATGGTGCCGCAGTTCAGGTGGTGGACGCGCATCAGGCGAACTCCCGGTCGAGGGTGGCGTGCAGGTGGGTGGCGACCGCGCGCAGCGGCGCGAGGTCGCGGCGGGTGCGGGCCAGCAGCAGCCCGCCTTCGATCGCGGCGAGCACAACGGTGGCGAGGTCGTCCGCCCGTTCGGCGGTAAGTCCCTGCCTGGCGAAGTATTCACCGAGGACGCCGTGCCAGGACGCGTAGCCGTCCACGCAGGCCTCCCGGATGGGTTCGCTCGTCCCGGCGGCGTCGAGGGCCACTGTCGCGAGTGGACACCCGCGCTGGAAGCCCGATCCGGTGAGGAACCCGCCGAGCGCCTCGACCGCGCGCTCGATCGCCGTCGCGGGGTCGGGGGCGTCGGCCAGGACGGCTTCGAGCAGGGTGCCCGTGCGCTCGCTCGAAAGCCGGACGGCTTCGGCGGCGAGCTGCTCCTTGCCGCCGGGGAAGTGGAAGTAGAGCGACCCCTTGGGCGCGCCGCCCGCCGTCGTCAGCTGGGTGAGGCCGGTGGCGTGGTAGCCCTGGGTCTGGAACAGGTCGGCGGCGGTGTCGAGCATCCGCTGCCGCGTGTCGGTGCGGCGAACCATGACATGACCGTAGCGCAAACTATGACGACCGGTCTAGTGACTTCGCCGCTCGGTAAGGTCGGTGCATGGGCAACCCGACCGGTCAGCAGTTCGAGATCACCCGCGGCAACGCGCGCGCCGTCGTCACCGAAATCGGTGCCGGCCTGCGTGCGTTCGAAGTCGGCGGCGTGCCGTACGTCGAGGAGTTCCCCGAGGACGCGAAGCCGCCGATGGGCGCCGGGCAGGTGCTGCTGCCCTGGCCGAACCGGACCAAGGGCGGCCGGTGGACGTTCCAGGGGGAGACCCAGCAGCTCGAGGTCACCGAGGAGGCGCGCGGCAACGCCATCCACGGCCTGACCCGCCACCTGGAGTGGGAACTGCTGGAGCACGCCGAGTCGTCGGTCACCCTGGCCGTCGACGTCGAGGTGCAGCCGGGCTGGCCGGTGCCCCTGCGCGCGACGGTGACCTACGAAGTCGCGCCGCGCGAACTGGTGGTCACCCACGAGATCCGCAACGAAGGCGAGCAGCCGATCGGCGTCGGCGTCGGCACGCACCCGTACTTCCGGATCGGCGACGTCCCCACCGACGAGCTGACCCTCGCGCTGCCCGCGAGCCGCGTCCGGCCGTCCCGGCCCGAAGAGCAGATGCCCTACGCCGAGGAGCAGGACGTCGAGGGCACGGAGTACGACTTCCGCGCCGGCCGCGTGCTGGCAGGCGTCAACCTGGACACGGCGTTCGGCGGCCTCGCGGCGGCCGAAGACGGCCGGCACCACATCGTCCTGAGCCACGACGGCCGGGAACTGCTGGTCTGGACCGGCCCCGACTTCCGCTGGGCGCAGGTGTTCACCCCGGACGACCTGGTCGGCCGCGGCCGCGCGGTGGCGATCGAGCCGATGACCTGCCCGGCCGACGCGCTCAACACGGGCACCGACCTGATCGAGCTGGAGCCGTCGGCGTCGTGGTCGGGCAGCTGGGGCATCCGGGTCCGGTGATCCGGCTGGGTCCTGCCGACGCGGGCGAGGTGCTGACGCTGCAACGGGCCGCGTACGTCACCGAGGCCAGGGCGCACGGCGACCTGGACCTGCCGCCGCTGCTGGAGACGCTGGAGCAGACACGGGCGGCGCTCACCGGGCTGTCGTGGGGCGTGCGCGAGGGCGGCCGCCTGGTGGCCTCGGTGCGGCTGACGGTGACCGAGCCGGTCGGGGTGATCGGCCGCCTGGTCGTCGCCCCGGACCGCCAGGGCTTCGGGCTGGGCGGGTCGCTCCTGCGGTTCGCCGAGTCGGCGGCCCCGCCGGAAGTGACGCTGTTCCGGCTCTTCACCGGCTCGAAGAGCGTGGTGCCGTTGCGCCTGTACGCCAAGCACGGGTACCGGGAGACCCATCGGACGCCGGAGAACAACCACGAGCTGGTGCACTTGGAGAAGGCCCGCGTGCGCGACCCCGGGTGAGTTCGTTAGCGTGGCGAACTATGGCGAAGGCAATTGTCGGGGGCTACGTCGTCCCCATCGACGGTGATCCCATCGAGGGTGGCACGGTCCTGATCGACGGCGGCAAGATCGTCGCGGTCGGCACCGAGGCCGACGTCGACATCCCGGAAGACGCCGAACTGGTCGACGCGGCCGGCACCTGGGTGCTGCCCGGCTTCATCGACGCCCACGCCCACCTGGGCGTCCACGAGGAGGGCGAGGGCTGGTCCGGCAACGACACCAACGAGATGACCGACCCGAACGGTGCCCGCTTCCGCGCCGTCGACGGCATCGACCCCTACGAGCCCGGCTTCGACGACGCGCTCGCGGGCGGCGTCACGAGCGTCGTCATCAAGCCCGGCTCGGGCAACCCGATCGGTGGCCAGACGATCGGCGTCAAGACCTGGGGCCGCAGCATCCTGGACATGATCTTCGCGGAGCACGTCAGCGTGAAGAGCGCGCTCGGCGAGAACCCGAAGCGCGTGTACGGCGAGAAGAAGCAGACGCCGTCGACGCGCCTCGGCGTCGCGGCGATCCTGCGCGAGGCGTTCACCAAGGCCCGCAACTACCAGGCGAAGCGCGCGCACGCGGAGTCCGAGGGCAAGCCGCACGAGGTGGACCTGACGCTGGAGACGCTTTCAAAGGTCCTCGACGGCGAGCTGTACTGGGACCAGCACGTCCACCGCGCGGACGACATCGTGACGGCGATCCGGCTGGCCGACGAGTTCGGCTACAAGCTGGTGATCAACCACGGCACCGAGGGCCACCTGATCGCGGACCTGCTGGCTTCGCGCGACGTGCCGGTGATCCTCGGCCCGCTGTTCACCACGAAGTCGAAGGTCGAGCTGCGCAACCGCACGCTGCGTTCGGCCGGCATCCTGGCCCGCGCGGGCGTGAAGATCGCGATCACGACGGACCACCCGGTGATCCCGATCAACTTCCTGGTGTACCAGGCGGCCTTGGCGGTCAAGGACGGCCTCGACCCGGCGACGGCACTGCGTTCGCTGACCGTCAACCCGGCGTCGATGCTGGGGCTGGACGAGCAGATCGGCTCCCTGAAGCCGGGCCTGGACGCCGACGTGGTGCTGTGGTCGGGCGACCCGCTGGACGTGATGAACCGCGCGCTGCGGGTCTTCGTCCGCGGCGACGAGGTCTACCACTTCGACGAGTCACTGGGCGAGGGTGTGTCGAAGGACCGCCGGTACCGGGAGGCCCGCTGAGTTTCGGGTGGCACGCCGGTGACCGGGCGGTTCCGGCGTGCTGCCCGATCAGTCGAGGAGTGCGTTCAGGTCGAGCTCGACCGGGAACGGGACGTCGGTGGTGAAGGTCCCGGTCCGGCCGACGCCCTCTCAGGGGACCAAACCGTCGAGATCCAGCTTCACCGGAAACGGCACATCCGTGGTGAACACCCCCGAGACCGCCGGCGCATCGACATACCCGGTACCGCCGCCCCGGCACGCGACCAGCGACACCGGCTCGGCGGGATCCACGATCCAGTAGTGCGGGATCCCCGCGTCGGCGTATTCGTCCCGCTTCACCCGGCAATCCGTGCGCCGGGAACCCGGCGCCACCACCTCGGCCACCAGAACCACGTCCTTCGCGCGCAGCAGGCCCTCCGCGCGACCGAACGCGGCCCGGTCGAGGACCAGCAGGTCCGGACGGCGGGCGAAGCCGGGCCCGCCGTCCGGGGACAACCCCAGATCCAGATCATTGGCGACGACGAACGCCAGCCCGGGCGGCAGCTGCCGCTCGATGGCGGCGGCCAGCAGACAGACCGCCAGGTCGTGGCGGCGGCCGGAGCCGGGCGAGGTGACCACGCGGCCCTCCACCAGCTCCGTGAAACCGGTGCCGTCGAAGGCCGCGTACTCCTCGATGGTCAGCAGGGGCATGGGACAACGCTATCCGTCACCGAAGCGCGACACCGGTCGCTGAACCGGGCTACGCGTTCTTCAGCTCCCGCGCGATGACCACCCGCTGGATCTGGTTCGTCCCCTCGAAGATCTGCGGCACCTTCGCCTCCCGCATGTACCGCTCCACCGGGAAGTCCCGCGTGTACCCGGCCCCGCCGAGAACCTGCACGGCGTCCGTCGTCACCTTCATCGCGCCGTCGGTCGCCACCAGCTTGGCGATCGACGCCTGGCGCTTGAACGGCATCCCGCGGTCCCGCCGCCGGGCCGCGTCCAGGTACAGCGCCCGGGACGCCTCGACCGTCGCGGCCATGTCCGCCAGCAGGAACTCGACGCCCTGGAAGTCGATGATCGGGCGGCCGAACTGCGAGCGCCCCTTCGCGTACGCCACCGCTTCGTCCAGCGCCGCCTGCGCGAGGCCCACCGCGCACGCCGCGATCCCGAGCCGCCCGGAGCTCAGCGACGACAGCGCGATGCGGAGGCCGGCGCCCGGGTCGCCCAAGAGCCGGGAAACCGGTACGCGGGCGCCGTCGAAGATCATCTGGGCCGTCGGGGAGCCGGTCAGGCCCATCTTGCGCTCCCGCGGCGCCGCCGAAAGGCCTTCGGTGGCGCCGTCGACCAGCAGGCACGAGATCTCGGAGTCGCCGGTGCGGACCATCGTCGTGTAGAAGTCCGCCACCCCGGCGTGGGTGATCCACGCCTTGGTGCCGTTGACGACGTAGTCCGAGCCGTCGAGCCGCGCGCGCGTCGACAGCGCCGCCGCGTCGGAGCCCGCCTGCGTCTCCGACAGCGCGTACGCACCCAGGAGCGAGCCTTCGAGCATGTCCGGCAGCCACCGGTCGCGCTGCTCGTCGGTGCCGTACTCCGCGAGCGCGTAGCAGGACATCGTGTGCACCGAGAGCCCGACGCCGACCGTCATCCACGCTGCCGCGATCTCCTCGAGGACCTGCAGGTAGACCTCGTACGGCACCTCGCCGCCGCCCCACCGTTCGCTGTACGGCAGGCCCAGCAGCCCGGATTTGCCGAGCAGGCGGAACTGCTCGCGCGGGAACTGCTCGGCTTCCTCGGCCGCCGACGCCCGCGGGGCCAGCTCGTCGCGCGCGATTTCCCTGGTCAGCGCGACCAGGTCCTCGGCTTCCGAGGAAGGCAGCAAGCGTTCGGCGGGCATCCTTGTCCTCCAAAAGCGGTACTGAAAACAGTACTGTGGGCTCGTTCAGAGTACAGTACGGCACGACTGGGGGTCGCCGGAAGACGTAGGAGATAGTGAGCCGATGCGCCCCGAAACCCGCCGACGGCCGACCGCCCGCCAGCAGGTGCTGCTGGGCGACCTCGAGGCGCTCTTCCTGGCCGAGGGCTTCGCCGCCTTCACCCTGGACGACCTCGCCGGCCGCCTGCGCTGCTCGAAGTCGACGCTCTACGCGCTCGCGCCCAGCAAGGAGCAGCTCGCCGTCAAGGTCGTCACCCGGTTCTTCCGCGGCGCCGCGGAGCGGATCGAAGAGCGCATCGCCGGGATCGACGACGCCCGCAAGCTCATCGGCGAGTACCTGGCCGGCGTCGCCGAACACCTGAACCGGGCGTCGCCCGCGTTCATGCGCGACCTCGCCGAGTTCGGCCCGGCGCGCGAGGCCTACCAGCTCAACAGCCGGTTCGCCGCGCGTCGGCTCCGGCAGTTCATCGACCGCGGGGTCGCCGACGGGGTGTTCCGCGACGTGCACGCCCGGCTGGTGGCCGAGATGACCGGGCTGATCATCGAGGGCATCCAGACCGGCGTGCTCGCCCAGCGGACCGACGTCTCCGACGCCGACGCGTTCACCGCTTTGGGCGAACTGCTGCTGGGTGGTCTCAACAAATAGCGGACAGGAATTGTCAGCCGGAACTCGATTAAACTGCCGCGCGTGATCGTCGTAGGCGGAGAAGCTCTGGTCGACCTGGTTCCCGGCGACCCTCTTGATTCCACTGTGGACGGTGGGCTGCGCGCGCTGCTGCCCCGGCTGGGCGGTGGGCCGTACAACGTCGCGCTGGCCGCCGGGCGGCTCGGCGTGCCGGCGGCGTTCCTGTCCCGCGTCTCCACCGACCGCTTCGGCGAAGCGATGGTCGAGCGCCTGCACGCTTCCGCCGTCGACACCTCGCTGCTGCAGCGCGGCGACGAGCCGACGACGCTGGCCGTCGTGGCGCTCGACGCCAAGGGAGCCGCGCGCTACACCTTCTACGTCGAGGGCACCGCGGACCGGCTGGTCGCGGACCCCGGCCCGCTGGCCGAGGATGTGACAGCGCTCTCACTCGGCACGCTCGGCATGGTCCTCGAGCCCGGCGCTTCGGCGTACGAGGCGATGCTGCGGCGCGAAGCGGCCCGCGGCGTGCTGACCGTGCTCGACCCCAACATCCGCGAGGCGCTGATCGTCGACCCGGCCGCCTACCGGGCCCGGTTCGCGTCCTGGCTGCCGGACGTCCGGCTGCTCAAGATCTCCGACGACGACGCCGCATGGCTCACCGAAGGCGCCGACCCGGTCGCCGCCGCGAAGACGTGGATCGAGTCCGGTGTGGACGCCGTGGTGCTCACCCGGGGCGCCGACGGGCTCTCGGTGATCACCGCCGCAGGTGAGCTGGCCCACGTGCCCTCGCGCAAGGTCACCGTCGTGGACACCATCGGCGCCGGCGACACCGTGCACGGCGCGCTGCTGGCCTGGCTGCACACCCACGAGGCCGCCGACCTGGCGTCCCTCGACGCCGGCGCGTGGCGCGAAGCCCTCACCTTCGCGGCGAAAGCGGCGTCGATCACGGTGTCCCGCAGCGGCGCCGAGCCGCCCACGTCCGCCGATATGGCGGCCACCGTGTGAACCTGGTCCCAAAGGGGCCCTCCGGAGCAACGTCACCGCTGCGCGGAGGCGGGTTTCTCGACTAACGTTGAGGGGCATTCTTCATACCCCAGCGGGGCGGTGTGCAGCGAGGCGCCAGTGTTTCCTCGCGTGAACACGTGGCTACCTGTGGAACGTACAGGCGCCGCCGGCCCGTGCCCAACGTGAGAGGGACTTGCATGTCCGACGCGACGACTGCGGGGCAGTCCGGCGGCGAAACCGCGAAGCTGACCCTGCCGAGTGGCGAGCACGAGTTCAAGATCGTCCACCCGGTCGAGGGCGCGCCCGGGATCGAGCTGGGCAAGCTGCTGGCGCAGACGGGGTACATCACCTACGACCCCGGTTTCGTCAACACCGGTGCCGCGTCGTCCGCCATCGCCTACATCGACGGTGACGCCGGCATCCTCCGCTACCGCGGGTACCCGATCGAGCAGCTGGCGGAGAAGTCGACCTTCATCGAGGTCTCCTACCTGCTCATCTACGGCGAGCTGCCGACCCAGGCCCAGCTGGCCGACTTCACCGAGAAGATCCAGCGGCACACGCTGCTCCACGAGGACCTGAAGGCGTTCTTCAGCGGCTTCCCGCGCGACGCCCACCCGATGCCGGTCCTGTCGAGCGCGGTTTCGGCGCTGTCGACCTTCTACCAGGATTCGCTCAACCCGTTCGACGAGCCCAACGTGGAGCTGTCGACGGTCCGCCTGCTGGCCAAGCTCCCGACCCTGGCGGCGTACGCGTACAAGAAGTCCGTCGGCCAGCCGCTGCTGTACCCGGACAACTCGCTGGGCCTGGTCGAGAACTTCCTGCGGATGACGTTCGGCTTCCCGGCCGAGCCGTACGAGGTCGACCCGGAGGCCGCCAAGGCGCTCGACCTGCTGTTCATCCTGCACGCCGACCACGAGCAGAACTGCTCGACCTCGACCGTGCGCCTGGTCGGCTCGTCCGAGGCGAACCTGTTCGCGTCGATCTCGGCCGGCATCAACGCCCTGTTCGGACCGCTGCACGGCGGCGCGAACTCGGCGGTGCTCGACATGCTCGAGGGCATCCAGCGCGACGGCGGCGACGTCGCCAAGTTCGTCGAGCGCGTGAAGAACAAGGAAAAGGGCGTGAAGCTGATGGGCTTCGGGCACCGGGTCTACAAGAACTACGACCCGCGCGCGAAGATCATCAAGAGCACGGCGGACGAAATCCTCGGCAAGCTGAAGGGCGGCGACCAGCTGCTCGACATCGCCAAGAAGCTCGAGGAAACGGCCCTTTCCGACGACTACTTCGTTTCGCGGAAGCTGTACCCGAACGTGGACTTCTACACCGGCCTGATCTACCGGGCGCTGGGCTTCCCGACGAAGTTCTTCACGGTGCTGTTCGCGCTGGGCCGGCTCCCGGGCTGGATCGCGCACTGGCGCGAGATGATCAACGACCCGGCCACCAAGATCGGCCGCCCGCGGCAGATCTACACCGGCCACGCGACCCGGGATTACGTCCCGATGTCCGAGCGCTGATTCGATTCAAGCGCACAGGGTTTTTCGGGGGCTCCGGGTGGCGGGGCCCCCGGCCCGGGGCGAAGCCCCGGTTTAAACAGGGTCCCGCCGTGCATTTGCCCGGCGGGACGTTTACGTTTACCGGCGTGACCCGAGAAGCCCCCGTTGTCCTGTGGTTCCGTCGTGACCTCCGGCTGGGTGACCACGCCGCGCTGCTGGAAGCGTCGAAGCACAGCAAGCACGTCCTCGCGCTGTACGTCCTCGACGAGGCCCTGCTGAAGCCGGGTGGCGCGCCGCGCGAGGCTTTCTTGTACGGCTGTCTCGAAAAGCTGGACGAACAGCTCGGCGGGCGCCTGATGCTGGTGCACGGCGACCCGGCGACCGAGGTCGTCCGCGCGGCGCGCAAGATCGGCGCCGCCGCGGTGCACGTCAGCGCGGACACCGGTCCTTATGGCCGCCGCCGGGACGATGCGGTGGCGAAAGCCTTGGCGGAGCACAACATCGACTGGGTCGAGACCGGCTCGCCGTACGCGGTGACGCCGGGGCGGGTCACCAAGCCGGACGGCAGCCCGTACCGCGTCTTCACGCCGTTCTTCCGCGCTTGGACCGCGCGCGGCTGGCACTCGCCCGCCGACACCGGACCGTCCCTTGTGGACTGGGTCGAACCGCCGAAATCGCTGAAGATCCCGCGTCCGCCGAAGGTTTCCGCCGCCCTGCCCGAACCGGGGGAGCAGGCGGCGCTGGACGTCTGGCACGCGTTCCTCGAAGACGGCATCGAGACCTACGACGAGGACCGCGACCGCCCGGACCGCGAAGGGACCACGCGGCTTTCGCCGTACCTGCGCTGGGGCTGCATCCACCCGCGGACGATCTTGGCCGACCTCTCGGGCGACGACCGCGTGGGCGCGAAGTCCCTGCGCAGCGAGATCTGCTGGCGCGAATTCCACGCCGACGTCCTCTGGCACCGGCCGGAAACGGCGCGGAAGAACTACGACAAGCGGTTCGACGGCATGAAGCACGACGAAGACCCCGAGGCCTTCTCGCGGTGGTGCGAAGGCCGGACGGGCTACCCGATCGTGGACGCCGGGATGCGGCAGCTGCTGGCCGAGGGCTGGATGCACAACCGGGTGCGGATGGTCGTCGCGAGCTTCCTGGTGAAGGACCTGCACCTGCCGTGGTGGCTGGGCGCCCGTCACTTCATGAAGCACCTGGTGGACGGCGACCTGGCGTCGAACCAGCTGAACTGGCAGTGGGTGGCGGGCTGCGGCACCGACGCGGCCCCGTACTTCCGGATCTTCAACCCGACGACCCAGGGGGAGAAGTTCGACCCGCAGGGGGATTACGTGCGCAAGTACGTGCCGGAGCTGCGTTCGGTGCCCGGCAAGGCGGTGCACAAGCTGAAGGACCGCCCCGCGGACTACCCGGAACCCATGGTCGACCACGGCCACGAGCGCCAGGTGTCCTTGGAGCGGTACGGCAAGATCACGTCGTGAACAACGGTTTGACGCGCCACACGACCGCGAGCGCGGGATCGCCGGTGGGGCTGGGCTCCACCCGCTCCACGGTGAAGCCCTCGCGCTCGTAGAACGCGCCCGCTCGCTCGTTGGCCGCGAAATGCTCGATGTGCAGCCGTTCGACGCCGGCGGGCAGCTGCGCCACCAGGGCGTCGAGGAGCCGCGGGCCGAGCCCGCGGCCGCGCTGCCCGGGGTGGACGTAGAGCTTGTAGACCACGTGTTCGGCACCGTTGCGGCCGCGTTGGCCGACGCCGAGGAGCTCCCCGCCGTCCTCGGCGACCACCACCAACCCGGCCGCGACGGCAGCGTCGAGGTGCGTCTCGTTCCACCAGTCGCGGACCTGCGCGTCCGCCGCGGCCGCGCCGATCAGCGGGGCGTAGTGGGCCCGGACGTGCGCCTCGCCGAACCGGCGGATCGCGGCCACGTCACCGGGCCCCGCTGCCCGCACCTCAGCCACGCAGGGCCTCGCTCAGCTTGATCCGGCTGCCGATCCGCAGCACGCTGTTGCCGTAGATCTTGCCGCCCACCCAGGTGAGCACGGCGACGAGCGCGACGGTCAGCGCCAGCGACAGGCCGATCTCCCAGCCCGCCGCCGCGCCCGTCGAAATGCGGGCCGGCATCAGGATCGGGGACAGCAGCGGGATCAGCGAGACGATCCTCGTCGCCGATCCCGCCGGGTTCTGGACCAGCAGGTTGAACCCGGCGATGAACCCGACGACCAGGATGATGTTCAGCGGCCCGACCACCGACTGGGTGTCCTCCTGCCGGGACACCAGCGACCCGAGCGCGCCGTAGATGGTGGCGTACAGCAGGAAGCCCAGCAGGTACCAGAGCAGGCCCCACAGCACCGCGCCCGTCGCGAAGCCGGAAAGCGTGAACACGCCGGTCGCCGAAGCCGCGCCGAGCCCGACCACCGCGAGGATGACCAGCTGGGTCAGGCCGACCAGGCCGAGCCCGATCACCTTGCCCAGCAGCAGCTGCCACGGCCGCACGCTGGCGAGCAGGATCTCCACCACCCGGCTGGACTTCTCCTCGACGACGCCCTGGGCGACCATCATCCCGTAGGTGATGATGCTCATGTACAGCAGGAAGGCCACGACCAGCCCGACGACCAGCCGCTGCGTCTGGTCCGCCGGCTGCGGCGAAAGGGCGTCGTCGCGGACGTGGGTGCCGTTGACCCTGGCCATCACCTCGGCCGGCTCCAGCTGCGCGGACGACAGCACGCCGTCGAGCACCTGCTGCTGGGCGACCTGGTCGAGCACGCGGCGCAGCTGATCGTCCAAAGAGGACTTGTAGGTGGCGGTCAGCTGGGCCGCGCTGCCCGAGACGAGTGCGTCGAGGTCGCCGTCTTCGACCTTCTGCCTGCCCTCCGCCGGATCGGTGACGACGACCGTGCTGATCTCGCGGCCCGAAAGCGCGGCTTCGGTCTGCAGCTGGCGGGCGATGCCGATCGCCTGGCCGGTCAGCCCCACGGTGTTCCTGTCGGACGACTTGGCCAGCGAAGTCTGGAAGAAGACGTACCCCAGCAGCAGCACCAGCAGCACGCCGGTGCCGACCACGAACGACCTCGTGCGCAACCGCGTGTTCAGCTCGCGCTTCAGCACGAGCCAGACGGCGCGGCGGCCACTCAACGTCTTCATCGAGACTCCCCCTTCTCGGACACCGCGTCGCGGAACAGTTCGGTGAGCGACCGGCGACGGCGGCTGAATTCGGTGACCGGCCCGGTCGCCAGCGCGGCGGTGAGCACCGCCTGGTCGTCCGCGCCCGGTTCGAGGTCGAGCACGGTGGTGGCGCCGTGCTGCTCCAGCACGCGCACCCCGGGCAGGCCGGCGGCCCAGCCGTTGTTCGCGGACGGCGCCGTGACGACGAGCTTGCTGCGCGCGCCCTCGGTGAGTTCGGCGACCGTGCCGACGGCGACCATCCGGCCCCCGCGGATGATCCCGACCCGGTCGCACAGCCGCTCGACGAGGTCGAGCTGGTGGCTGGAGAAGACGACCGGCACGCCCGCGGCGGCCTTCTCCCGCAGGACACCGCTCATCACGTCGACGGCGAGCGGGTCGAGGCCGGAGAACGGCTCGTCGAGCACCAGCACGGCGGGGTCGTGCACCAGCGCGGCGGCGAGCTGGACGCGCTGCTGGTTGCCGAGGGACAGCTTCTGCACCTCGTCCTTGCGGCGCTCGGCCAGCCCGAGCCTGCCGATCCAGGTCTCGGCGTTGCGGTGGGCTTCGTCGGCGCTCAGGCCGTGCAGCTCGGCCAGGTAGACGAGCTGGTCGAGCACCTTCATCTTCGGGTACAGCCCGCGTTCCTCGGGCATGTAGCCGATGTGGGTGCGCGTCTCGTGCGTGACCGGTTTGCCGTCGAAGCGCACTTCGCCGCCATCGGCGGCCAGCACGCCCAGCGCGATCCGCATGGTGGTGGTCTTGCCGGCACCGTTGCTGCCGACGAAGCCGAACAGCTCGCCAGCGCGGACGTCGAACGAAACGCCGTCCAGCGCGACCTTGGCGCCGTAGCGCTTGGAGATCCGGTCGATCTCCAGGGTCCCCTCAAGCATTTCCCATCCCCTCTTCGAAGTCCTCGGGGTCGTCGTCCGGCAGCGACCAGCCCAGCACGACGGCCGGGATGGTGGTGCCGGTGACCAGCAGCGCGGAGAGCATCATCGCGCCGCGCAGGCCACCTTCTTCGGTGTGGGCGACGACGATGCCGTAGATCATCGCGACGATCATCAGGTAGCTCAGGATCTGGAAGGCGACGTAGGTGACGCGGTGGCGCCACTCCCGTTCGCGTTCGTCCAGCAGCCGCGAGAAGCCGCCGCTCATCCGGCCGGTGAGGATCCGCAGCAGCACGAACGAGGCGCCGCCGACCACCACGCTGCCCACCCACAGCACGCTGAACAGCCAGTCGCCCTTCGCGGTGAAGACCGCCGCGCCGGCGATCAGCCCGAGGTCGGCGAGCCCCAGGACCGCGGCGAGGGCCCGGCGCCGGCGCCGGGTGCGCCAGCCGGGCAGCCGCTTGGCGTGCCGCAGCTCCCGCGCGTCCATCTTGTCCAGCTGACGCTCCCAGTAGGCCGCGAGACGGCCCGGTCGCTCGGTCATGCTCCCCCCTCGCGGTACACCTGGGTGGAAAGAGGCGTGAACGGCTCGCGGCTGAAGACCGCCTCGACGGGCAGGTCGAACACCGCGCAGAGCCGGAACGCCAGGTCCAGGCTCGGATAGTGGTCACCGCGTTCGAGCGCGCCGATGGTCTGCGGGTTGACGTCGACGGCGCTCGCCAGCGCGGCTCGGGTCATCCCGCGCTCGGCCCGGAGCACGGGAAGCCGGTTGTAGATCGGCAGCTCTTTGCCGCGTCTGACCGGGCTCATGCATCCAACTGTTGCAAAAACCCAACGGTTCGTCAACTTAAGGGAACATCAAGCCCTGTTGGCTGCGGCCGGTGCGGATGGGGTCGTGGTGCGGTGGCAAGCGATCAGTCGTGCCGAGGGGCTGCACGGTCGAGGAGTTCGTCGATTCGCTTCACGGGGATAGCCACCGCATCGGTCCGGGAGCGCGCCCACCCCGTAGGATCGGCCTTCGCTCAGGCCAACCCCGCCAGTGACTTGTCGACAAGTTCCGCCACCCGCGCCCGCGCGGCCTCGGCGTCCGACGGGATCAGCGCCAGCCGCGTCCGGCGCTCCAGCACGTCCTCCACGTCCAGTGCCCCCTCGTTCCGGACCGCCCACACGACCTCGGCCGCCGTGATCTCCGTTCCCGGTGCGACCGGGGCCGCGAACTCCGCGTCCAGCTCGCCCAGCGCCGCCACGCGCGGGGCCTCCGTGCCGTACCGCGCCACCAGCCGCGGCGAAGCGTCCACAAGGGACAGCTCAGCTCGCGGAGCCGCGCCCAGCAGCGGCAACCGCGCCGTGCGGCACGGCGAAACCGGCAACCCCGCCAAGCGGACAGCCGCGTCGACCGCGTCCTCCGCCATCCGGCGGTACGTCGTCAGCTTGCCGCCCACCACCGTCAGCAGCCCGTCCGAACCCGCCAGGACCGCGTGCTTGCGCGACAGGTCGGCCGACCGGCCGCCGGCTTCCACCAGCGGCCGCAGTCCCGCGTACGACCCGGCGATGTCCGCGCGCGTGAGCGGGCGCGCCAAGACCGATGAGGCCAGCGACAACAGGAAGTCCACATCGGACTCGGGAACCACCGGCACCGACGGGATCGGGCCCGAGACGGGCTCGTCGGTCAGTCCCAGGTAGACCCGGCCGTCCGGCTGGGGCAGCAGGAAGACGAACCGGTTCGTCTCCCCGGGCACGCCGATGTTCACCGACGTCGTCCCCATCGGGACCGTCCCGGGCGCCAGTACCAGGTGCGAACCGAGCGACGGCCGCAGCCGGACCGCGCCCGTCAGCGTTCCGGCCCAGACGCCCGTCGCGTTGATCACCTGGCGGGCGTGGATGTCCACTGTGGATCCCGAAACGCCGTCCCGGGCCCGGACGTGGTCCGCCGAAAGTGAGACGGCCGAAAGCCGCGTGAGGATTCGTGCGCCGAACGACGCCGCCGTGCGGGCGAGGGTCACCACCAGCCGGGCGTCGTCGACCAAAGCGCCGTCGTATGCCAGCAGGGCGCCGCGCAGGCCGTGCGCGGACAGGCCGGGCGCCAGCGCCAGGGCCTCCAGCGGGGGAATCGAGCGCGGCCGCGGCAGCACCGACGACGGCGTGCGCGCCGCCCGCCGGAGGACGTCGCCCGCGCGCAGGCCCGCCGCGACCACTCGCTCCTGGAGCCGGGACGTGCCGGGGTACAACGGAAACAGCTGCGGCATCGCGCGCGTGAGGTGCGGTGCCGTGCGCGTCATCAGGATCCCGCGCTCGACAGCGCTTTCGTGCGCCAGCCCGAGTTCGCCGTGCGCCAGGTAGCGCAACCCGCCGTGGACCAGCTTCGACGACCAGCGCGATGTCCCGAACGCCAGGTCGTGCGCCTCCACGAGCGCCACCGACAGGCCCCGCGAGGCCGCGTCCAGCGCGATACCCGTGCCGGTGACGCCGCCGCCGACCACGACGATGTCGACGCGCTCGCCCGACGACAGCTCCGCGAGCTCGCGTTCGCGGCGCCGCGCGTTGAGCGAGCCGGACGTCATGGCCGCAACGCCGCGTCGAGCACGTGGGTGAACTCCGCCATCAGCGCCGCCTCGTCGACGTCCACGGTGGCCGGGCGCAGCGAGAACGCGAACGACTGCACCACCAGCAGCACCGACCGGGACTGCACCGCGACCGGCGCCCGCCGGATCGAGCCGTCCTGGTGGCCGGCCTCCAGGAGGCCGTGCAGCGCCTGTTCGGCGAACTTCTGCGTCGCCCCGAGCCGCTCCACGATGTACGGGAGCACCAGCTCCGGGTCGACGTCGAGCAGGGTGCGGAACAGCGGGTCGGTCGACAGCGCGCGGACGCCGGCCGCCGCGATGAGCACGAGCCGGGCGCGGCTGTGCTCGGCGTCGGCGCCGCCCTCGCTCGCCGTGCGCAGCAACCCGCTGAACTCGCGGGTCATCAGGGCGGCGAGCACGCTGCGGACGTCCGGGAAGCGGCGGTAGACCGTCATCCGGCTGACCCGGGCGGTGCGGGCGATTTCGGCGAGTGTGGTGCGGCGCACACCGACGGCCAGCACGCACGAGCGCGCGGCGTCGAGCAGCACGTCATCGGCCACCCGCGTAGCCGTTTGGCGGTTGCGGGTGTCCGCGAGCGCGGAGGATCCGGCCGTCTGCGAAGTGTGACGTTTCACGTCCATATGTCACACTGTAGTCGTGAACGCTCTCATTGACCACCGCCTCCGCCGGTCCTGGACCGCGGAAGCCGCCGGCGCCGCCCCGCTGCCCGCGCGGGCGGCCAAGTGGCTTGAACAGCGTATCGGTCCGGTGGCCCCCGAGGTCGCTCCGACGGGCGACATGCCGGTAAAAATACCGTCAACGAAACTGGCGAAATCTGCCGAGGAAGCGCTTGCGGAAGTCGTCGGCGCGGAGAACGTGCTGGTCGACGATCCGGCGCGGCTCGCGCGGGCGACCGGGCTCTCCTACCTCGACCTCCTGCGGCGCCGGTCGCCGTCGGCAGACTTCCCGGTGCCCGACGCGGTCGTGCTGCCCGCCGACCCGGACGAGGTCCAGGCGGTGCTCGACGCCTGCGTCCGGCACGACGTCGGGGTGGTGCCCTTCGGGGGCGGGACTTCGGTGGTCGGCGGCGTCGCGGCACTGCGCGGCGGGAAGGCGGCGGTGATCGCGCTGGACCTCGCCCGGCTCGACGCGCTGGTGTCGGTCGACGCCGAGTCGCGCATCGCCGTCCTGCAGGCCGGCGTCCGCGGCCCGGAAGCCGAGCGGCTGCTCGCCGGGCACGGCCTGACGCTCGGGCACGTCCCGCAGTCGTTCGAGCGCGCCACGATCGGCGGCTTCGCGGCGACGCGTTCGGCCGGCCAGGCGTCGTCGGGCTACGGGCGGTTCGAGGACATGGTCACCGGCGTGCGGCTGGCCACCCCGCGCGGCCCGTGGAGGCTCGGCGTCGCGCCGGCGTCCGCGGCCGGGCCGGACCTGCGCCAGCTCGCGATCGGCAGCGAGGGGACGCTCGGTGTGATCACCGAGGTCGCGCTGCGGGTGCGGCCGGCGCCGCCGGTCCGGCGTTACGAGGGTTACGCGCTGCCGGGCTGGGCGGCCGGCGCCGAAGCGGTGCGGGACCTCGCGCAGCACCACGCGCTCGCCGACGTCACCCGGCTGTCCGATGTGGACGAGACCGAGGTCTCGCTCGCGCTGAACGCGGGGCCGAAGACGACGGCCCTGCGCCGCTACCTCGCCGCGCGCGGGGTGCGGCGGCCGTGTTTCCTCATCGTGGGCTGGGAGGGCACCGCGCACGACGTGGCGCTGCGCCGCCGCGAGACGGCCCGGCGGCTGAAGGCCTCGGGCGCCGTGCGCGTCGGCAAGGCGCTCGGCGAGTCGTGGCGGCACGGCCGGTTCGCGGGCCCGCGGCAGCGGGACGCGCTGCTGGACAGGGGAGTCTGCGTCGAGACGCTCGAAACGGCCGCCTACTGGTCCAATCTGGACGAGCTGCGCGACGACGTTCGCGCGGCGCTGACGGCCGCGCTGGGCCGGTCGATCGTCATGTGCCACATATCGCACGCCTACGAAACGGGCGCGTCGCTGTACTTCACCGTGCTGACGGCCCGCGACGAAGCCGACCCGATCGGGCAGTGGCAGCGCGCGAAGGCGGCGGCCTGCGAGGCGATCGCCGGGCTGGGCACGATTTCGCACCACCACGCCGTCGGCGTCGACCACGCGCCCTACCTGAGCGCGGAAATCGGCTCGCTGGGCGTCGAAGTGCTGCGCGCGGCCAAGTCCACTGTGGACCCGACCGGGATCCTCAACCCCGGAAAGCTGGTGTGATCACTTCGCAGGGCACGCCGTGGCCGTCGGCGGGAACGCCTTCGAGCGCCGCCGCTTCGGCCTGCGGGACGTCGGCGGTGCGCACCGGCGCGCCGTCGACCAGCAGCGGGTAGCGGATCGGCGCGGCGCCGACGTAGGTGTGGACCTCGGTCAGGCGCGTGCCGTCTTCGAGGGTGATGTCGGGTTCGGTCAGCCGGGCCAGGTGGTAGCGGGTGCCGCGGCCTTCGCAGCGGTCCAGGACCGCCAGCTGGTCCGGCGTCACGAACCAGACGGCGTGCTCCTCGACGCCGTCCAGTGCGGTGATCGTGGCCGGCCGCTGGTCGTCGACGACGCGGAAGCCGGCCGCCCACACGGCGGCGAGCCCGGCACAGCGGGCGTGCGCCACGACGACCGGGCCTTCGAGGCCGAGCCGGGTGCGCAGCCAGGTGATCTTCGACGGGTTCGCGTTCGAGCCGTAGGCCAGCACGGCCAGCCGGTCGCGCCAGCCCTCGGGAGCGGTGTCGAGCGGGTGCCCGACGCCGTCGACGTGCACGAACGAGTGGCCCGGCCGAATGCCCGGGTAGGGCTCGGCCGGGTACTCGTCGTCGGTGAAGAGGGTCAGAACGTCACCACGCTGCGCAGCACGTCACCGTGGTGCATGCGCGCGAAGGCCTGCTCGACGCCGTCGACGCCGATGCGCTCGGTGACGAACTTGTCGAGCGGCAGCCTGCCCTGCAGGTAGAGGTCCACGAGCATCGGGAAGTCCCGGCTGGGCAGGCAGTCGCCGTACCAGGAGGACTTGAGCGAGCCGCCGCGCGAGAAGAAGTCGATCAGCGGCAGGTCGTTCAGCCGCATGTCCGGGGTCGGCACGCCGACCAGCACGACCGTGCCGGCCAGGTCGCGCCCGTAGAACGCCTGCCGCCAGGTCTCGGGGCGGCCGACCGCGTCGATGACGACGTCGGGGCCGAACGAGTTCGTCGCGTCCTGCATGGCTTCGACGACCTGCGCCTCGGACAGGCCCTTGCTGTTGAGGGTGTGGGTGGCGCCGAAGTCCTTCGCCCACGCCAGCTTCCGGTCGTCCGTGTCGATCGCGACGATCGTGGTGGCACCCGCCAGCTTCGCGCCGGCGATGGCGGCGTCCCCGACCCCGCCGCAGCCGATGACGGCGACCGAGTCACCGCGCGTGACGGCGCCGGTGTTGATGGCCGCGCCGAGCCCGGCCATGACACCGCAGCCGAGCAGCCCGGCCACGGCGGGCTCGGCGGCCCGGTCGACCTTCGTGCACTGTCCGCTGTGGACAAGGGTCTTCTCGAGGAAGGCCCCGATGCCGAGGGCGGGCGACAGCTTGGTGCCGTCCTGCAGGGTCATCGGCTGGGCGGCGTTGAAGGTCGAGAAGCAGTACCACGGCTTGCCGCGCCTGCAGGCCCGGCAGGTGCCGCAGACGGCGCGCCAGTTGAGGATGACGTAGTCACCCGGCTCGAGATCGGTGACCCCTTCGCCGACGGCCTCGACGACGCCGGCGGCCTCGTGGCCGAGCAGGAACGGGAAGTCGTCGTTGATCCCGCCCTCGCGGTAGTGCAGGTCGGTGTGGCAGACCCCGCAGGCTTGGACGTTCACGACGGCTTCGCCGGGACCGGGATCGGGCACGAGGACGGTCTCCAGCGAGACGGGCTCGCCCTTCGCCCGCGAAACGACCCCCTGGACCTCGTACGGCATTCGAACCACCTTCCGGCTGCGCTGCTGGTCGACCGCAGCTAATCACGGATCATGCGGAGATGGCGACATCCGCATGAGTGAGGTTTTGCGCAACATGTTGCGGATCACGCAACTGAGGCTCGCCAGGCGGCGATGGCGGCGAAGTCTTGGCCGGTGAGGCCGGTGCTCGCGTCGACGGTGTGCAACAGGGCCGGTCCCGGGTGGTGGCGCGCGACCCAGGCCCGGTCGGCATCGGTCGTTTCGTCGTCGATCCAGGCGAACGGGCGACCGGCCGCCCACGCGACGACCGGCCCGGTCTTCCAATGCGGTCCGGCGCCGGGAAGGTCTTCGTCCGGGAAGCCGAGCACCGGCAGCGGTGGCAGGTCGAGCAGCGGGGCGATGCACTCGTTGGCGTCGCCGAGCCACGTGGTGGCCCAGACGAGGTCGCACCCGAGGGCCGGCAGCCGCGCGCCGAGGCGCGGGTCGACCCGGGACAGCAGGGGGTTGCCCTGGTCGTCGTCCGTGAAGTGCTCGTACTCGCCGGAACTGCGGCCGAAGGGGATCAGCGGGCCGTCGACGTCGAGGAACAACAATGGGCGGGGCATGGTCTCCGCAGTTTGGCACGGCGGTGGCCGTTGTCGCGGGGTGGCTGCCACGCGGGCGATCGGCAGGCCCGAGGCCGAAGCGGGCAGGGCGCGGCTCGGGCCGGCCTGCGACTGGCTGGGAGCCGGCGGGCGGGGCCTCCGCCCCCCGGTTTCCAGCTTACCGGGCACCACCGACAGTTCCGGGCGGCTCCGGCAGCTCCATCGACGCCAGCTTCGCCGGATCCGCCACCGCCGCGATGTTCGTGATCCGGCCGTCCACCACGGTGAACGCCACCACCGACATCGGTGTCCCGTCCGCCCGCCACGCCACCACGCCCGGCAAGCCGCCGACGACGACCGGCCGGCCGCCTGCCGCCGCGCCGATGCGGGCTCCCGCCGCCACGTTCGTCGCCCCCAAGACCACCACCACTCCGTCCGGTGTGTCGACCGTGAGCCGCACCTGGGGGTCCAGTACCCGCAGGAGCTGCTCGAAGTCGCCGTCGCGGGCCGCTGTCAGAAACGCCTGGACCACCTCTCGCCGCGAAGGCCCCGCCGGCGGTGGAGGCGTCCGGACCTTTCGGCGGGCCCGGCTCGCCAGCATCTTGGCCGCCGCCGTCGACTTGCCCAGGATGCGGCCGATCTCCTCGAACGGGACCGCGAACAGGTCGTGCAGCACGAACGCCAGCCGCTCGCTCGGGCCGAGGGACTCCAGCACCACCAGCAGCGCCAACCCCACCGAATCGGCGAGTTCCGCGTCCGCCTCCGGGCCCTCGTCCACCGTCACGACGATCTCCTCGTACGGCGCCTCGGGACGTGCTCGGCGCGAGCGGAGCACGTCCAGGCTGAGCCGGCCGACCACGGTCGTCAGCCAGCCGTCGAGGTTGTCGATCGCCGCCGCGTCCTGGCGGGACAAGCGCAGCCATGCCTCCTGGACCACGTCTTCGGCGTCCGCGTGGGAACCCAGGACCCGGTGGGCCACCGCGCGCAGCCGGTCGCGCTGCGCTTCGAACGCCGAAGCCAACCTGTCGGTCATGGTCGTTACCTTCCTCGCTTCCGCTCCGTCGTGGACATGACGGGCCCGGAGGGGCACAGGTAACCGATGGAGGCAACGATGGAACCACGGCTGAAGACGCCGAGCGACCCGGACGTGACGGGCGCGGTCCAGCAGCTGTTCAAGGTGGTGCACAGCGCCGGCGTCGATCCGCTGCTGCTCGAGCTGGTCCACCTGCGGGCCAGCCAGATCAACGGCTGCGCGCCCTGCACCTACGCGGGGGTCCGGAACGCGAAGCGGCAGGGCGAGACCGACGACCGGCTGCACAGCGTCGTCACCTGGCGTGAGACGCCGTTCTTCACCGAGCCGGAGCGGGCCGCGCTCGCGCTGACCGAAGCCGCGACACGGATCCAGGACGGCCAGCCGGGCGTCACGGACGAGATCTGGGCGGCCGCCGCCGCGCACTTCGACGAGACGCAGCTGTCCGCGATCGTCACGCACATCGCGCTCACCGGCTTCTTCAACCGGATCAACCGCGCGATCCGGGAACCGGCCGGCAAGACCTGGTGAACCGGGTGGGGCGCCGCACCGGCGCCCCACCGAGGGCTCAGGCGGGCGTGATGATGTACGCGACGCCGCCGGGGGCGCCGGCCACGGAGCCGTCCGCGCGGTAGCGCTTCGTCCGCTGCCAGATCTTCTCGAACTGGTCGCGCTTGTAGACGTTCCGCACCCGGTCGTTGCTGCTCGACGCCGGGTCGTTCGCGATCACGTCGCCGTCCTTGGTGAACCCGACGACCACCATGAGGTGGCCCGCCGTCCCGTAGCCGGCGCCGTCGAGTTCCGAGGCCAGGAACGACTGCGACGTGATCACCGGGATGCCGCGCGCGATGTAGTTCTCCAGCTCGTTCAGCGAGTGCAGCCGCGTGATGTGGCCGCGCAGCCCGCGCGAGGCCGCATACGCGGTGTTGAACGGCCAGTTGCCGGTGCCGTCGTAGGCGTGGTCGTAGGTGTAGCGCGCCGCGAAGGCCACCTGCGGGTCGACGTAGTCCGCCGGGATCCACGCCAGCTCCGCCGCCGACGGCTTCTTGCCCCAGTACTCGGCCACCATCTCGGTCGAGGTCGGGCTGCACCAGGCCTCGCCGCCCCCGCCGTACTGCGGGAACTGTCCCTTGTGGAGGTTCTGCGCGTACGCGGGCACCTTGAGCTCGATCCCGGTGGCGCGCCCGGGCTTCGTCGGCTGCACCTCGAAGCGGTCCGGGACGGCCGAGGTCATCGCGCCCAGCAGGCTCACCGACGGCGTCGCGCCGGAACCGGCTTCGCGGTAGAGGCTGATCCGCAGGTGGTACGACTTCAGCGTGACGCCGGTCTTCATGACCAGCGTGTCGACGTCGACCAGCGCGTTGGCGTCGTCCTGGCCGTCGACGCTGGTGCGCAGGATGTCGGCGTCGCCACTGGCCCAGCGCCCCATCACGTACCACGCCGTTTCGGCGCCCGCCGACGTCCGGCCCTGCGCCTCGACCTGCAGCCAGGTCTTCGCCGGTGTCTTGGCGTTCCACGACGCGACCAGCTGTGTCGCGCCGAAGCCCTGGCGGTACTCCGGTGACGTCCACTGGCCGTACTCGTACGTTCTCGTGGTGCCCAGCTCCGGCTCGGTGTGCTCGACCGTGCCGGCCGGGTGCGTGATGCGCAGGCCGTCGCGGCCGAGCGCGACCCCGGCGAAGCCGCCCTCGTGGAAGCGGCCACCAGTCCATTCGTGGTAGTCGATCGCCTCGTCGTCGCGGGGCCGGACGGGCCCGGCCTCGGCGGCTTGCGCGGTTACGGCAGATAACACGACCACTGACAATAAGGTGAACAACTTGCGTACGCGCATCCCGGCTCCCTCGTCGGCCCACCCAGTAGCCAGGAATTTTCGCCGGTCCGGCCGGGTCTGTAAACAGGTACCTAGAGGACGGCCTGGGTCTGTGTCACTTTCGCGACCAACTTGCCGTCGTCGTCGTGGATTTCGGTCTCCACCACGACGAACTTGCGCCCCGCGTGCAGTGGTCTGGACGACGCAACGGCGTAGCCCGAACGCACCGCACGCAGGAAGTTCGTCTTCGACTCGACGGTCGTCGTGCCCTGGCCGCCTTCGGGCAGGTTGAGGAACGCGCACACGGCGCCGGTCGAGTCGGCCAGCGCCATGAGCGCGCCCCCGTGCAGCGCGCCGCCGAGCGTGCACAGGCTCTCGTCCCACTTCAGCCGGCTGCGGACGAGCTCGCGCCCGTGCTCCAGCACCTCGACGCCGAGGCGCTCGGAGAACGGCATGGAACGGTGGAAGAGCTGCGTGCCCTCGAGATCGGTCATGCGACCACTCTGCCGCAGGCTCAGCTCAGCGGGTTGACGAGCAGCAGCTCCGTGTTGTGGTCCTCGGCCGCGCCGACCCGGCCGAGATCGACGTGGACGTCGTTGTAGGACAGTTCGCGGTACAGCGACGCAAGCGCTTGCGGCGTCCGGGCGCCGTAGTCCACCGCGTACGGCGCTTCGGCCTCGATCAGCGTCGTGAACAGCGACAACGTGCCGTCGGCGTTGTCCGCGACCTCGACGATCCGCGCGTGCTGCGGGAAGTCGACGTGCGACGCGGTGTTGATCTCCCAGAAGCTCTGCTGCGGCGTGTTCCCGGCGTGCGGCGTGATCTTGTTGAGGTGCGTGTGGCCGTTGACCCAGGCCAGCACGTTCGGGAACCGCTTGAGCAGCGCGACGAACGCGTTGCCGTCCAGGCGCGGGTCGAGCAGGTGGCGTGAATCCGGCAGCAGGTTGCCCATCGAGCCGCTGGTGTGGTGGCTGAACAGCAGGAACAGCTCGTCGGTCACGGAGTGGGTGACCTTGCGGCCGAAGAAGTCGTAGTACGTCGAGCTGCCGCGCTTGAGCGTCGACTCGACCCAGGAGTACTGCGCGAGCCCGATCGAGCCGTCGGCGAACCCGGCGTCGGTGGTCGTGTCGAGGCTGATCCCGGTGATGCCCGGCGCGATCCGGAAGGTGTAGTAGACGTTCTGGCCGTCGGCGTTGGCGCTGGTGAAGCCGTGCCCGACCGGGCCGGGACCGGTGTTGGCCGCGTCGAGGTGGGCGCGGACGAACTCGCCGGTGCTGAACGGGCGGCGGCGCGCGTCCGGCGTGACCTCGCGGATGGTGCCGCTGCCGCCGAACAGTTCCGCGACCGGGACGCTGGAGCCGCTGCTGATCGCGTTGGCGAGCTTCCTGGCGGAGGTCTCGTCCTTGCCGATCACCTTGTAGCGGCCGGTGTACCAGGCGTCGATGCCGGGGATCTGCGCCGGCAGCGAGCCGACGATGCTGTCGTCGTGGTTGCCGAAGGTGCAGAACCACGGGACGTCGAGCCCGGGCGCGGTGAACGTCTTCATGGCCGCTTCGAGCAGGCCGGGAAGCTGCGGGAAGCCCTTCGCGCTGTAGCTGTCGGTGCCCGGCTTGCCGGGGTTCCAGAACTCGTGGTTGCCCGAGTTCTGGACGCCTTCGTAGGCGTCCGGGTCGCCGGAGTTCGGGGTGACGGTGCCGCCGTTGAGGACCTTGAGGAACCAGTCGAGCTCGATCAGCTCGTGGTTGTCGGTGTTGTCGCCGGTGGTGACCATGAGGTCGAACGGCCGTCCGGTGAACGGGCCCTGCCGCACGCTGTTGACGCGCTCGACCAGCGCGCTGGTGGCGACCGTGCCGAGCGCCTCCTGCGGCCGGTGCGCGGAGCCGATGAAGGGGTGCAGGTACTCGAACCGGGCGGGGCTTTCGGTGTCGGTGATGTGCAGGTCGGTGAACTGGACGAAGGCGGACAGCGCCTGGCGCCGGTCGTCGCGTCCGCTCTTCGGCGTCGCGAGGTCGCCGCGGACGACCAGCGGCCACCCGGGACCCGCGGACAGGCGCGAGTAGGTGGCGGTGCCGCCGCCCGTGGCGACCTGCTCGAGCGTGGTGCCGGCGGTGCTGACCGAGCGGGTGCCGGTCAGCCGGAGAGCGCGGTCGAGGGCGTTCGCGGTGGGCGTGCAGAGCAGGAGCCCGACACCGGCGGCGCCCGCGGTGGCGAAGGTGCGCCGGGTGAGTTCGGCCATGTGTTCGCTCCCCAGTCTTCTCGGATGCCCAGCACGCTGCCGGACTCGGGTGGACACCGGGTGAACGTGAAAAACATTCACCGTGACAGTTCAGTCCACCCTGTCACAGACCAGGAGGTGTGCTGTACCGCCGAAGGTTGTGGGCAATTCGGCCCACCGCCTCAGCCCTTCAGGCCGGACTCGGCCACCCCGCGCACCAGGTACCGCTGCAGGAACACGAACAGCAGCACGATCGGCAGGATCGACACCGCCGCCGCCAGGAACAGCAGGTTCAGCTGGGGGTTCTGGGCCGTCAGCAAGCCCGACAGCGCCACCTGGACCGTCCACGAATCCGGGGACTGGGCGATGATCAGCGGCCACAGGAACGCGTTCCAGCTGCCGATCACGGTGATCACCGCGATCGCCGCGAAGAACCCCTTGGAATTCGGCACCACGATCCGCCAGAACACACCCCAGCGCGTCAGGCCGTCCACCCGGCCCGCCTCTTCCAGCTCGCGCGGGAAGTCCAGGAAGTACTGGCGGAACAGGAACACGCTGAACGCGCTGAACAGCCCGGGGACCACCAGGCCGCGGAAGTCCGACAGCCAGCCCAGCGACGAAACCACGACGAAGCTGGGCACGAACGTCACCGACGTCGGGATCATCAGCGTCGCCAGCACCGCGTAGAACACGATCCCGGCGTGCCGGTACGGGATGCGCGCGAGACCGTAGCCGGCCAAGGAACAGATCGTCAGCAGACCGAGCGTCTGCAGGGCGGCCACGATCGCCGAGTTCAGCAGGCTGCGGGCGAACGGGACGTCCGAAAGCGAGAACAGCCGCGAGATGTTCTCCCAGTGCACTGTGGACGGGAAGAACGTCCACTGTGGAGACGTGAGGTCCGCGCGCGAGGCCAGGCCGTTGCGCAGCAGCAGGTAGAACGGCAGCAGGAACAGCACCGCCGCCACCACCAGGCAGGTCCACCGCAGGAACGCCCTCACGCCGGCCGCCCGAAGCGCAGCACCCGGCCCTGCAGCAGCGTCACCAGCGCGATGAGCAGCGCCAGGATCACCGCTCCCGCACTGCCGCGGCCGAGGTCCTGGCCGCCCGAGCCCAGTGACGTGTAGTACAGGTAGACCAGCGGCGGCCGCGCGAACGGCGGGTAGCCGCGCGCGTCGCCCATGATGTTGTAGAACTCGTCGAACGCCTGGTAGGCGTTGATCAGGTTCAGCAGCAGCACCGCCACCGCCGTCGCGCGCAGCTGCGGCAGGGTGATGTGGCGGAACACCTGCCAGCCCGGCTTGGCGCCGTCCAGCCACGCGGCTTCGTACAGCTGGACCGGGATCCGCTGCAGGGCCGCGATGAACAGGATCATGTAGAACCCCAGCTGCAGCCACAGCCGGGCCGTCACCAGGACCACCCAGTACAGCGGCGGGTGCACCGTCCCCGTCCAGGCCACCGGGTCGACGCCGAACACGCCGAGCACGGTGTTCGCCAGGCCGTACCGGACACCCGAGAACAGCGACGTCTTCCAGATCAGCGAAGCCACCACGTACGAGCACGCGAACGGCAGGAAGAACACCGACCGGAAGAACGCCCGCGCGAACCGCAGCCGGTTGACGCCGAGCGCGAGCGCCAGCGACAACACGAACGTCAGCGGCACGATGAACAGCGCGAACACGCTGAACGTCCCCAGGCTCGACAGGAACGGCTCGTCGGTGAGCATGTGCCCGTAGTTGTCCAGCCCGACGAACTCGGTGGGCGTCACCGTGTTGCGCGCGTCGAAGAACGACAGGTACGCGCTCCAGCCGATCGGCAGGTACGCGAAGATCGCCAGCCCGAGCAGGAACGGCCCGACGAACAGCCAGAACGCGCGCGCATCGCGCCGCTTCATCCGAAGAGGCGCTTCAGCTCGGCCTTCGCGACTTCGACCGCCGTCTTCACCTGCGCCGCCGGGTCCGCGCCCTCCTTGGCGATCTTCGCGGCCGCGTCGGACAGCGCCGTGTTCGACTGCTGTGTCCACACCGGACCGCCGACGAGGTGGCTGTTCTCCTTGACGAACCGGGCCGCGTCGGCGGCCGGGCCGGACTTGAGGTTGTCCGCGCGGTCGACCAGGCTCTGCCGGGCGGGCACGTGGAAGCCGAACTTCGTCGCGAACTCCAGCTGGTTCTGCGTCTGGTCGACCCACAGCCACTTCACGAACGCCTTGGCTTCGGTGACGTGCGCGCTCTTCGCGTTCACCATCGCGCCGTACGCGCCGACCGGGACCGACGGCGCGCCGCTGCCGTCCAGCTTCGGGAAGGGCAGCACGCCGAAGTCGTCGTCGAACGCCTGGCGGATCTTCGGCACGTTCCACAGCCCGGTCCACTGCATCGCCGTCAGCCCGTCGACGAACGCGCCCGGGTCCGACCAGTCCGCCGGCGCGCCGAGCAGGAGGGAACCGTTGGCGTTCAGCGTGTGCAGCTTCGACAGCGCGGTCGCCGCGCGCGGGTCGTCGAAGCCGACCTCGCGGTTGCCGTTCTTCAGGTAGTCGAGCCCCGCGGACCACAGCAGCGGGCCGGTGAGCACGCCGACGCCGCCGTCGTTGCCCGCGAAGAAGCCCTTGACGCCGTCCTTCGTCAGCTTCGCGGCCGCGTCGACGAGTTCGTCGACCGTCTGCGGTGGCTGCACGCCCGCGGCCTGCAGCAGGCTCTTGCGGTAGAACAACACCTGCGTGTCGGTGGCCTGCGGGATGCCGTAGACCCGGCCCTCGACGGTCTGCGCGGCCAGCACGGCCGGGCTGAAGTCGCTCTTCACCGAGCCGATGACGTCGTCGAGCGGGACGACCTGGCGCTCGCGCACCCAGTCGATCTTGACCTGCGCCTCGAAGACGTCCGGGACCTTGCTGTTCTGCAGTGCGGTGACGATCTTCGAGTCGTAGTCGCCCGGGTTCCACTGCACGGTCACGGCCGCGCCGGGGTAGCTCGCGGCGTACCGCTTCACGGCGTCTTGGACGCCTTCTTCGCCGTAGGCGTGGTACCACTGCTGGAGCGCGACCTTCGGGGCGTCCGACGGCGGCGGCCCCGCCGAGTAAGCCGTCGAGGGCGGCGGGTCACCCTGCCGCCCGGTGTTCGACCCGCACGCCGTCGCCAGCGCGCCCATCCCCGCGAGCGCGAGGAAACTCCGCCTGTTCCGCTGCATCCCCAGAACTCCTCCGACGTGCTCTGAAGGTCACCATAGGGCGGCAAGGGTCCCCTATGGTGACCGCCAGAGGCGTGAGACTCGCCGGAGATTTACCCGTTAGAGCTGCGCGATGTCGAGCTTTCCCTCGGAGTAGGACGCGCGGATCGCCTTCTTGTCGAACTTGCCGACGCTGGTCTTCGGCACTTCGTCGACGAACGTCCAGTTCTCCGGCAGCTGCCACTTCGCGACCTTGTCGCTCAGGTAGTCCCGCAGCTCCTCGGGGGTGACGCTCTGGCCCTTCTTCAGCACGACCGCGACCAGCGGCCGCTCGTCCCACTTCTCGTCCGGGATGCCGACGACCGCGGCCTCGGCCACCGCCGGGTGGCCCATCACCTGGTTCTCCAGGTCGACCGAGGAGATCCACTCGCCGCCGGACTTGATGACGTCCTTGGCGCGGTCGGTGAGCGTCAGGTAGCCGTCGGGGCTGATCTTGCCGACGTCACCGGTGCGCAGCCAGCCGTCGTGGAACTTGTCCGGGTCGACATCGCTTCCGCCGTAGTAGGACGCCGCGATCCACGGGCCCTGGACCTCCAGCTCGCCGACGGCCTCGTTGTCCCAGGGCAGCGGCACGCCGGCGTCGCCGATCAGCCGCGCGCGCACGGACGCCGGGAAGCGGCCCTGCGTGTAGCGGTACTTCCAGATCTCGTCCCCGGTCGCGGACGCCGGCGGCCGGGCGACGCTGCCCAGCGGCGACGTCTCGGTCATGCCCCAGGCGTGCAGGATCGAGACGTGGTGCTTCTCCTGGAACGTGTGCATCATCGACGGCGGCACCGCCGACCCGCCGACCACGACCTCCCGCAGGTGCGAGATGTCCTGCGGGTTCGTTTCGAGGTGGGCGAGCAGGCCCTGCCAGACGGTCGGCACCGCGCCGGCGAACGTCGGCTTCACCGCGGCCAGCATCGCGGAGAGCGGCGCCGGCTGGAGGAAGCGGTCCGGCATCAGCAGCGACGCGCCGACCATCAGCGCCGCGTACGGCATGCCCCACGCCATCGCGTGGAACATCGGCACGATGGCCAGTGCCGTGTCGCCCTGCGCGAGGTTCATGCTGTCGCTCATGCAGACCTGCATCGAGTGCAGCCAGATCGACCGGTGCGAGTAGGCGACACCCTTGGGGTCACCGGTCGTGCCCGAGGTGTAGCACATCGCGGCGGCCGAGCGCTCGTCCACGTCCGGCCAGTCGAAGGTGTCGGGCTGGGCCGCCAGCAGCTCGGCGTAGGAGTGGACCTCGACGCCGTCGGGTGCTTCGAGGGCCGCGGCGTCGCCGTTGGCCACGATGACGTGCCGGACCGTCTTGAACTGCGGCAGCTGCTTGGCCAGCAGCGGGACGAGCGTGCCGTCGACGATGACGACCTGGTCCTCGGCGTGGTTGGCGACGAACACGAGCTGCTCGGGGAACAGCCGGATGTTCAGCGTGTGCAGCACGGCGCCCATGGCCGGAACGGCCAGGTAGGCGGCCATGTGCTCGGCGTTGTTCCACATGAACGTGCCGACGCGCTGGTCTCCGGTCACGCCGAGGCCCCGGAGGGCGTTCGCGAGCCGGGCGGCGTGCCTGCCGAGGTCGCCGTAGCTCTCCCGGCGGGCTTCTGAACCGGTCCAGGTGATGACTTCGCTCGCCGAGTGCACCGACGTGCCGTGGCGGAGCAGGTTCGCCAGGGACAGCTGGCCGTCCTGCATGGTGCTCAACATGGTCGCTCCCGGGGGTCGTTCGCCGGTGAACTGGGGTTGCGCCGACTCTAGTGCGGATCGGGTGAAGCGAGCATGGTCGACTACGGCTCCGTTCGGTCACGGTCGTCGCGCGATCGGGCGACCACCGGACGATGATCAAGATCATCAATTTTTCGACTTTTCCTTATGTGCAAGGAAATGTGCACGAGAACAGTGGGTAACGGAGGCTCCACTTCCGGGTGAGATGGGCCACGCGGGACACTTCTTGGGAGCGTTTCCGCAGGCCGGAGCGGGTTGCCCGGTATCACCTCCGGGGGTAATAAGTGCGTGTCGGTTGCACGGCCACGAAGCGGGTGGCGTTTACTGGGCCCGTGGCAAGAGACGGCTGAGCAGCGCTTGCAGGAGCAAGCACTCACAAAAGCTGTCGGCCGCGAAAGCGGAGACCTGAGAGGAAAGGACACTACGTTGGCTCTGCCTACGTTGACTCCGGAGCAGCGCGCCGAGGCCCTGGCCAAGGCCGCCGAGGCTCGCAAGGCGCGTTCGGAGCTGCTCGCGTCGATCAAGTCCGGCAAGGAGAGCATCGAGAAGGTGCTCAAGCAGGCCAAGGAGAACAAGACCATCGGGAAGACGAAGGTCACCCAGCTGCTGAAGGCCGTCCCCGGCCTCGGCGCGGTGAAGGTCGCCGCCCTGCTCGAGCAGGCCGGCATCGACCCGGACCGGCGTGCGGCCGGCCTGGGCGAGCGCCAGCGCGAGGCGCTCATCGACGCGCTCAAGTAGCTCGTCACCTGGAGCCGACCGCGAGGGGAGTGTCGCTGGCGACACTTCCCTCGCGGATCTCCCGCCGCCTGGGACGCTGGAGACGTGAGTTCTTTGGAACCGGCGACCCCGGCACTCGACCTCGCCGCCCGCTACCAGCGAGGCGACTTCCTCTTCACGACGGCCGAGCGCGCACTCCTCGCGCAGGGCTCGATCCGCACGGTCACCGAGACGGACCCGCGGCGGCTCGCCTCGGCGATCCCCGGCGTCCTCGCCGAGACGGGTGCCCCGCTGGCCGTCGGCGTCCTGCCGTTCGACACCGGGCCCGACACGAAGGTGCCGGGCCACCTCGTCGTGCCCCGGACCGTCCACCGCTCCTCGGGCACGCCGTCCCTGCCGCGCGAGGTCCTCCCCGCGCCCGTGCGCGTGCGTGCGGTGCCGTCGCCGGAGCAGCACATGGTGTCCGTCCGGGCGGCGGTGCTCGCCTTGGCCGAGCGTGACCTGCGGAAAGCGGTCCTGGCCCGCGCCCTCGACCTCGAATTCGACGTGCCGGTGCCCGCCGAGAGCATCGTGCGCAACCTGGCCGTCGGGAACGCCCGGCACTTCACGTACGCGGCCGAGCTGCCGGGCGGCCGTTCGCTCGTCGGTGCCACGCCTGAGCTGCTGCTGCGCCGCACCGGCCGGACGGTGTTCTCCTCACCGCACGCCGGCTCGATGCCGCGTTCGGCCGACCCGGTCGCCGACCGCGCGAACGGCGAGGCGCTGCGGACGTCCCGCAAGGACCAGCTCGAGCACGCGGTGGTGATCGACTACCTGGTGGAGGCCCTGCGGCCGTTCTGCCGCACCCTGGACGTCCCGGCCGGCCCGGAGCTGGTCACGACGCCGGCGATCTGGCACCTGCGCACGCCGATCACGGGCGAGCTGGCGGACCCGGACATCACCGCCCTGGACCTGGCGGCGGCGCTGCACCCGACCCCGGCCATCTGCGGCACCCCGACCGAGGGGGCCCGCGACCTGGTGCAGGAGCTGGAGCCGTTCGACCGCGACTACTACGCGGGCGCGGTGGGCTGGGTGGACGCGGCGGGCGACGGCGAGTGGGCGGTGGCGATCCGCTGCGCGGAGATCGCGACGACGTCGATGCGGCTGTACGCGGGCGGCGGCATCGTGGCGGCTTCGGACCCGCAGGCCGAGCTGGACGAGACGACCGCGAAGTTCCGCACCCTGCTGACGGCCATGGGACTGGAGGACGTCGCTTAGGGGACCCAGTGCTCCTCGGTGACCGACAGGTCCTCGGTGGTCAGCACCGCGATGGCCGCCCGGTAGCCGTCCGCGGCCTTCAGGTCCGCCAACCGGGTCGTCGCCGGGTCCAGTGCCGGGTCGCCCGAGGACACCAAGCTCGCCGGCTCGTCGTAGCGGGAGAACGTGATGCTCTGCAGCGGGATGCGCAGGCCCTTGCCGGTGGCCTTCATCACCGCCTCCTTGCGGGTCCAGTAGACGAAGAACGCCGCGGCCTTCGCCGCCGGGTCCAGGTCCGCCAGGTGCCCGGCCTCCGCCGGGCTCAGCGCGTACTCGATCAGGCTTTCGTCCGCCCGGCGGGTGGCCGTCTCGACGTCGAGGCCCACCGGGACCGACGGGGTCGCCGCGATGCCGATCAGGTCGCCCGAGTGCGAGATCGACAGCGTCAGGTCCGCGCCCGGGATGCGCGGGCGCCCGTGCGGCTTGCCGCAGTCTTCGCAGGTCGCGTCGAACTTCACCGACTCGAGCGCCAGGCCGAGCCGCTCCGCCGCGACCGTCTTCGCCAGGACGCGGCCGGTGAGGAACCGCCGCTTGTCCGCCTCCTGCCGGTACGCCTCGAACCGCCCTTGCTCGACGTCGTCGAGCAGGCGCATGAAGCGATCTTCGACGGGCAACGGCGCCGACCAGCGGACCTCGATCTCCATCACACCCCCGATCCTTCCGGGCCCGGGAGCGGTTGTCACGCGAACGCCGAGGTTGCCTCCCGGCCGGGCGCCACCACGCCCAGGCGGACCGGCCGCCGCCCGAATCCCTCGATCGGGTGCGCAAGAATTCCCGGAATCCCATGCGGCAATCGCTGTATCGGGTGAATTGACCGAAGTGATCGCCATTCATGGCGCCCCGGAAAAGCGGGTTAATGCGAAAGCCGTGAATCGGTTGTGGTTTTATTGCCGGGCATCCGGATCGAAGAACAGGCGGGATGACGATCGTGGCCAGGCGGGAAGACGACACGGCGAAGGCCGGTCGCACCCTGCTGCGCGCGCTGGTCGTCATCGGCGGCGCGGCCGCGGCCTGTGCGCTCGGGTGGCTGACGGCCACCGCGTCGGCCGGCACCCTCACCGACGGCCCGCTCGACGCCCCCGCCGTCGTCACCGGCTCGGTGCCCGTGGTGCACCACGCCGCGGCCGGAGCTGTCGCGGACACGGCCCGGCTGGCCGGCGCGCTGGAACAGCACGTGGGCCACGCGGTGGACTCGGTCCCCGCGACCGTGGCCGCGGTCCGGCGCATCGCGGCGACCGCAACCGGTCTGACGAAGCGCGACGCGCCGGCCCGCAGCTCCGCGGCCACACCGAGCGCCGGTGCCGCAGAGCCGGACGACTCGCGCACCTCCGTCGGCAGCGCCCCGCGGGAGCGATCGGCCGGCCTCCTCCCGGTGGCGACCACGGATCGGGGCGTCGGCAAGACAGCGCTGGCGGGCCGGACGCCGGCGGACCACCGGGCCGGTGACGGCGTGGCCGATCCCGGCCGGGCACCGTGGCTGCCGCTGTGCGCGATTTCGGCCGACGCCGGTGCCGCACCCGGGCACGACCGCGGTTCCGCCGATGCCGCGCCGCCGCATTCCGCGGAACCCGCGCGGCCGGCGCACCGCCGGAATGGCGCGCCGCACCGCGCCGTCACCGAGGCAGGAATCCAGCCCGGCGTCACGCCGGACTGAGCGACGTCCGCCTCCGCTTTTCCGTTTTCCGAACTTTTTCTCACAGGGAGTATTTGTCATGCGCATTCACACGAAGCGGACCCTGCAGGTGGCGCTGGTCAGCGGCGGCCTGCTGATGGTGGGCACCGGCAGCGCCTCCGCGCTCGACGGCGTCACGACCCCGGTCGAGGGCGCGACCGGCGACCTCCAGGTGGCGCGGCCGCTGGAGCAGGCCGTGACCGGCGTGGACGCGGCCCGGACCCTCGGCGCGGTGCTGCACACGGTGCCGGCTGACCTGTTCCGGCAGCAGCCGGCGCCGAGCGCCGAAGTCGCGGGCGAACTGCCGGAACAGGACCTCAACGCGCCGCTGGGACGTGAGCTGGGCGCCACCGAACTGCCCGTTCTCCCGGTCGACGGCGGGCTGCCGGTGCACGGCTCCGTCTCCACCGAGCCCCTCGACCCCGAGGAAGGCACCCGGGTCACCGGCCTGCACACCACCGACATCCCGGCCGAGGCGGCGCCCGAGCCGCGTGCGGGCACCCCCGCGGCGGGGCTGCCACTGGTGGGCGGGCTGCTGCCGAGCACCGGCGGGCTCCTCCCGACGCAGGCACCGGCGTTGACCGGGCTGTCCGATCTGTCCCAGCTGACCTCGCTCACCGGGCTCACCCAGCTCGCCGGCAGCACACCGCTGAACCAGGGCGGCCGCTACAACACCGGCGCGGCCACCGCACCGGTGACCCGGCTCCTGCACAAGTAACCAGCGCGCACAGGGCCGGAAGCGCACGCTTCCGGCCCTGTGGCGTACCCGGGTACCGGCCCGGGGATGGACCAGGGTGTCTCCCTGGGGCGAAGGGCACCCGCCGGGGGCCACTGTGGGTGTCGAGCGGCGAACCCCGCCGCCACACACAGAGGAGTTGCCGATCATGGACATGAAACTCGAGGTCGTGGTCCTGCCCGTCGCCGACGTCGACCGGACCAAGCACTTCTACAAGACCCTCGGCTGGCGCGAAGACGCCGACATCGTCTTCGGCAGCGCCCGGGTCGTCCAGCTGACCCCGCCGGGGTCGGCCGCGTCGGTCCACTTCGGCACCGGGATCACCGATGCCGCCCCCGGTTCGGTCCGCGGCACCTACCTCGTCGTCGAGGACATCGAGGCCGCGCGTGCCGAGCTGGCCGGGCACGGCGTCGACGTCAGCGAGGTGTTCCACCGCGACGCCACCGGCGCCTTCGCCCCGGGCGTGCACCCCGACCACGGCACCTACGGGTCGTTCGCGTCGTTCAGCGACCCCGACGGCAACACCTGGCTGCTCCAGGAGATCACCACCCGGTTCCCCGGCCGCGTCTCCGGCGTGACCTACGGCTCCACCGCGGAGCTGGAGCAGGCGCTGCGGCGGGCCGCGGCCGCGCACGGCGAGCACGAGAAGGAAACCGGGCAGTACGACGAAGAGTGGCCCGTCTGGTACGCCGGCTACATGGCCGAGCACCAGGACGCCTGAACCCTTCGCCGCAGCCACCTCCGGGAGCCGAAAATGTCCACGATCCACCTGCGCCAGGTGACCACCGCTTCGCCCGAACAGTTCCTCGCCGGCCTGACCGACTTCGGTCCGGACCGCGCGAAGCTCTTCGGCCGCAGCGCCGACGAGTACCTGCGCGTGCACGAGCAGGGCTCGGACCACGCCGACGTCACCGAAGGGTCGGGCGGCATCTGGGAACGCCTGCGCTACGACTGGTCCGACCCGGCCCGGGTCGTCATGAAGACCACCGACTCCAACACGTGGGGCGGCGCCTCCGGGCACACCTACACGTTCACGCGGCTGGCGGACGGGACGACCCAGGTCGACGCCGTGGTCGTCCGGGAGGGCAAGAACCTCAAGGGTCGGCTGCTCGGGGGCCTGCTCGGGCTGCTGGGCAAGCGGGTACTCGGCGGGTCGCTGGCGAAGACGGCCAAGGCCATCGAAGCGCGGAGTGCGGGCACCCACGACGACGCGTGACGCGCCCGCCGGCTGCGCTAGGGTTCGGTGACCCGGCACGGTCGTCGCCGGGCGGTCGTGGGAGGTTCGCATGCCGGGGCGTGCACCGGCGCTGATCGGGCGGCACCGCGAATGCGCCGCGCTCGATCGCCTCCTGGCCGACGCGAGGTCGGAGCGGGGCCAGGTGCTGGTCCTGCGCGGCGAGGCCGGGATCGGCAAGTCCGCGCTGCTGGAGTACGTGGACGCGCAGGCGCGGGGATTCCGCGTCGCGCGCGCCGCCGGCGTCGAATCCGAGCAGGTGATGGCCTACGCCGGGCTGCACCAGCTGTGCGCGCCGTTCCTCGACCGGCTCGACCGCCTCCCCGAACCCCAGCGCGACGCGCTCGGCACGGCCTTCGGCCTGAACGCCGGTGCCCGGCCGACCCGGTTCCTGGTCGGGCTCGCGGTGCTGACGCTGCTCGCCGACGTGGCCGAGGAACAGCCGCTGCTCTGCCTGGTCGACGACGTGCAGTGGCTGGACCGGATGTCCGAGGTGGTGCTCGCCTTCGTCGCCCGGCGCCTCCTCGCCGAGCGGATCGTGGTCGTCTTCGCGCTGCGGGAGACCGGCCGCGAACTCGACCTCGCCGGGTTGCCGGAGCTCCCGATCGGCGGCCTGGGGGAGGCCGAGTCGGACGCGCTGCTGGACTCGGTGGTCAAGGGACCGGTGGACGGCCGGGTCCGCGACCGGATCATCGCCGAAGCCCGCGGCAACCCCCTCGCCCTGCTGGAACTGCCCCGCGCGTGGACGGCGGCCGAGCAGGCAGGCGGCTTCGGCCAGCCCGGCGCGGTGCCGCTCGCCGGACGCATCGAACACTGTTTCGTCCAGCAGCTGGCCCCGCTGCCCGCCGACACCCGGCGGCTCCTGCTCATCGCCGCCGCCGAGCCGCTCGGCGACGCCACGCTGCTCTGGGCCGCGGCCGGCCGGCTCGGGCTCGGCGCCGACCCCGCGGCGGCGGCCGAGGCCACCGGGCTGATCGAGTTCGGCCGCCGGATCCGGTTCCGCCACCCGCTGGTGCGGTCGGCGGTGTACCGGTCGGCGCCGGCCAGGGACCGGCAGGACGTGCACCGGGCCCTGGCGGACGTGACCGACCCCGGCCGGGACCCCGACCGCCGTGCCTGGCACCGCGCGCAGGCGACCGTCTCCCCGGACGAGGACGTCGCGGCCGATCTCGAACGCTCGGCGGGACGCGCCCGGGCTCGCGGTGGCCTGGTCGCGGCGGCCGCGTTCCTCGAACAGGCGGCGCTCTTGACGCCCGAGCCCGCCCGGCGCGCGGACCGCGAGCTCGCGGCGGCCGCCGTCAAGCGCGATGCCGGCGCGCTCGACGAGGCCCTCGGGCTCCTTGACTCGGCCGAGGCCGGGCCGCCGGACGCCGGGCGCGCCGCCGAAGCCGGGCGCCTGCGCGGGCAGATCGCGTTCGACCAGCGGCGCGGCGGCGACGCGGCCCGGCTCCTGCTGCGCGCGGCCGAGCAGCTCGTCCCGCTGGATGCGAACCGGGCACGGGACACGTTCCTGGAAGCGCTGGCGGCGGCGCTGTGGGCCGGTGCGGACCGCGCCGGTCTCGCGGCGGCGGCTTCGTCGGCCCGTGCCGCGCCCCCGGCGCCCGGGCCGCCGCGCGCCGTCGACCTCGTCCTGGACGCACTGGCCACCCGCTTCACCGACGGCCACCGGGCCGCGGCACCGCTGCTGACCAGGGCGCTGGCGGCGGTCCGGGCCCTGGACGTCGAGGCCGAGGGCGCCGAGCGGGTGCGCTGGCTGCTGGGCAACCGGGCCGGCGGCATGATCGCCACCGAAGCGGCGGACTTCACGGCGGCGCGGGAATTCGCCGCGCGCCAGGTCCAGCTCGCCCGCGACGCCGGTGCGCTCGTCCAGCTGCAGTTCGCGTTGAACTTCCTCGGCGTCAACGAGCTGCTCGCGGGTGAACTCACCGCGGCGGCGTCGTCGGCCGACGAAGACCGCGTGATCGCCGAGGTGACCGGCAACGCGCCGGTCGGCTACGCCGCGATGCTGCTCGAGGCGTTCCGCGGCCGGGAGGCGCGGGCGGCCGAGCTGTTCGAGGACACCGCGCACCAGGCGTCGGCGCGCGGCCAGCTCCGGCTGGTGACCTTCGCCGACTACGGGCGGGCGGTGCTGTACAACGGCCTCGGCCGCCACGACGCCGCGCTGACCGCCGCCCATCGGGTGTTCGACCAGGACGTGGTGGGGGTCCAGGGCCTCGTCACCACCGAGCTGGCCGAGGCGGCGTCACGGACCGGGGACGAGGCACAGCTGCGGGCCGCGGCCGCCCGTTCGGCGGAGCACGCGGCGGCAGGCACGGTGGAAGCGCGGGGACTGGACGCCCGCGTACGCGCGCTGTGCAGCACCGGAACCGGCGCCGACGCCTGCTACCGCGAGTCGATCGCGTGCCTCGAGGGGACGGCGCTCCGCGTGGACCTCGCTCGCAGCCACCTGCTGTACGGCGAATGGCTGCGCCGGGAAGGCCGCCGCGTGGACGCTCGCGCGCAGTTGCACACGGCCCACGAGCAGCTGTCCGCCATGGGGCTGACGGCGTTCGCCGACCGGGCCCGCCGGGAGCTGCAGGCCACCGGCGAGACGGCCCGGAAGCGCACGGCAGAGCCGACCGGCGAGCTCACCGCGCAGGAGTTCCAGATCGCCCGCCTGGCCGCCGACGGCTATTCGAACCCCGAGATCGGGACGCGGCTGTTCCTCAGCCCGCGGACGGTCGAATGGCACCTGCGGAAGATCTTCACCAAGCTCGGGATCAGCTCACGCCGCCAGCTGCGCGACGCCGCCCTCGCGGGCGCGTAACCGGGCGAGTAACCGGCGCGGCCGGCCGGCTGCGGTGGCTTTGGGGCGCGTTGCGGCGTGCGGGCGGAGCCGCGGTCGGTGCGACCCCGCCGTCGCGGGAACGTCCGCCGCGGCTGCCAGCCCCCCGGGCTGCGACCCTGCCGCGGTCGCCGCAACCCGCTGCGGCTGCCGCAACCCGGCCGCCGCAACCCGCCACGGCTGCCAGCCCCCCGGCTGCGACCCTGCCGCGGTCGCCGCGACCCGCCGCGGCTGCCGCAACCCGGCCCCGCAAACTCGCCGCGGCTGCCGGCCCCCGGCCGCGACCCCGCCGCGGCTGCCGACCCTGCCGCGTCCGCCGCGGGCTGTCAGCCCCCGGCCGCACCTCCCGGCGGTCGCCGCAACCCCGCCGCGGTCGCCGCCACCCCCGCTGTCGTCGCCGGACCCCCGCCGCCGTCCCCGGGCCCCGCTGCGGCTGCGGGAACCCCCGCCCGGCTGCCCGTCCCCTCCTCGCCGTCCTTGCATCAGCGTGGCCCGTGCCGCACTATGGGGGTAAGCAAGCGCTTAGCCAGTGTCGGAGGAGCAGCTCACCCATGGACTTTTCACTCAGCACCGAAGAACGGGAAGTGCGCGACTGGGTCCGCACGTTCGTCCAGCGGGAGCTGGTCCCGCTCGAGCAGGAGGTCCTCCGGCGCGAGCGCGCCCACCAGCCCGGCCTGACCGGCGAGGAGCTCAAGGACCTCCAGCTCAAGGCGAAGGAGTCCGGCTTCTGGGGTGTGCTGACCCCGGAGGAGTACGGCGGCATGGGCTTGTCCGCCGTGATGGCCGCGCTGCTGGAGGCCGAGCTCGGGCGGACCTTCGTCCCGTTCCGGTTCGGCGGGGCCGCCGACAACATCCTGTTCCACGCCAACGAAGAGCAGAAGCAGACCTACCTGCTGCCGACCATCTCGGGCGAGCGCAAGTCCTGCTTCGCGATCACCGAACCCGGCGCCGGGTCGGACGCCAAGGCCATCCGGACCACCGCCCGCAAGGACGGCAGCGACTGGATCATCAACGGCGAGAAGACCTTCATCACCGGTGGCAACGAGGCCGACTTCACCATGGTCTTCGCGATCACCGACCCGGAGAAGGGCGCGAACGGCGGCGTCACCTGCTTCCTCGTCGACCGCGAGGCCGGCTGGAAGTCCGAGTACATCGACACCATGGGCGAGTGGGGCCCGGCGTCGCTGATCTTCCAGGACGTCCGCGTCCCGGAGACGCAGATCCTCGGCGAGGAGGGCCGCGGCTTCGAGCTCGCCATGCAGTGGATCGGCCAGGGCCGCTACCTGCTGCCCGCCCGCGCGATCGGCTCGTGCGAGCGGCTGATCTCGATGGCCATCGAGCACGCCAACACCCGCGAGACGTTCGGGCGGAAGATCGCCGAACGGCAGGCCATCCAGTGGATGATCGCCGACTCCGGCGTCGAGCTCGAGGCGCTGCGGTGGCTGGTGCTGCACGCCGCCTGGCAGGTCGACCAGGGCCTGGATTCGCGGCACGCGCAGTCGATGGCGAAGCTGTACGGCGGCCAGAAGGCCAACGAGATCGTCGACCGGGTCCTGCAGATCCACGGCGGCATGGGTTACACGCGGGAGCTGCCGGTCGAGCGGTGGTACCGCGAGCTGCGGCTGCTGCGCATCTACGAGGGCACCGACGAGATCCAGCGCCGGACGATCGCGCGCAACCTGCTCAAGGGGCACGTCAAGGTGGGCGGCACGCTCGGCTGAGAACGCGAGAAGCCGTCAAGACCGCCACGAAGGCGGTCTTGACGGCTGTCCAACCTGATTACTTCTTGTTGCGAATGGCGATCGGGACGCCCGCGAGGTCCTCTTCGTTGCACAGGAGCTTCACGTCGTAGTACGGCGAACCCTGGCGGTCGTCGTAGTCGAGGTGGATGGCCAGCACGTCGAGCGGCTCGCCGAGCCACTCCTGTGCCTGACGCAGCCACTTGGCGCAGCGCTCCAGAGCCGCGGGGAGATCGTCGTCACGGAACTCGACGGGGCGATAGGGGACATCCTGCACCTGATCGCGGGGGTGTGCCGGCGCCGGGAGGCCCGGCGCGAGACCCGAGTCGTCCAGTTCCAGTTGGATCGTTTCCTCAGTCACCCTTCGAGCGTCCCCCACCCGCGCCGTCTGAGCAAGGCGTACACAGGTAAAAGCGCCGCTAAACGGACACTCCCCACTCTTTCGCGACGATTTCCCGGCACCGGCGCAGGTCGGTGACACCGGGCGCGGACGTGCAGCCCAGCGCCCTCGACGCCAGTTCCGCGTAGTGCTCCGCCAGCTCGTCCAGCGCCAGCGGACCACGTGGGGAATACCACCTCGCGACGCCGCTGCACATCTCGAGCAGGGCGAGCCGGGTCACCGCCGGGTGCTCCACACGGAACACCCCGGCCGCCACCCCTTCGTCGATCGTGGCCGCCCACAGCCGTTCGTAGGCGTCCCGCAGGGCCACCACCGGCTCGCGCGCGGCCGGGGACAGGACGTCGACTTCGTTGTCCACCACCCGGGTTTCCGCCGGCCCGACGGCGTGGGCGAGGACGTGCAGCGCGACCAGCGTGCGCAAGCGGTGCACCGGGTCGCCACCGCCCGCGGTCGCCTCGCGGGCCGCGTCGAGCAGCCGGTTCAGCGCGGTGTGCATGATCTCGGCGAGCAGATCTTCCTTGGTGCCCATGTAGTGGTACAGGCTCGCCGAGGAGAGTTCCGCCTCCTGCGCCAGATCCCGGATACCGGTGCCGTGGAAGCCCTTGGTGGCGAACAGCTTCACCGCGGCCGCGCGCACCCGCTCCCGGCTGCTCACAGCCACGCTTCCGCCTTCGCGTCCCAGGACCCGGCGCGCGGGTCCGCGACCTTCCGCAGCTCACCCTTGGCCACCCGCTCCGACGGTGTCATCGGCAGCGCGTCGGCGAAGGCCCAGAACCGCGGAACCTTGAAGTAGGCCAGTTTCCCGGCGCAGAAGGCGGCCAGCTCGGCCGGGTCGGGCCGGTCGCCGTCGCAGACGACGTACGCCTTGATCTCCTCGCCGCGCAGCTCGTCGGGCACCGCGACGACGGCCGCCAGCCGGACGGCCGGGTGCAGCGACAGCGCGCGTTCGACCTCGTCGGCGGAGACGTTCTCGCCGCTGCGGCGGATCATGTCCTTCGTCCGGCCGATGTAGTAGACGCGGCCGGCGGCGTCCATCCGGGCCAGGTCGCCGGTGTGGAACCAGCCGTTTTCGAACGCTTTCGCCGTCGCGTCCGGATCGTCGAGGTAGCCGTGCATCAGCCCGATCCCGCGGATCAGCAGCTGCCCGGTCTCCCCGCGGGGCACCGGCTTGCCGTCGTCGCCGGCGATCAGCACTTCGCGGTCGCGGGACGGCCGCCCGATGCAGCCGGTGCCGACGGTCTCGTCGTGGTCGGCCTCGGTCATCCGGATGTCGCCGCCGGTTTCGGTCATCCCGAACGCCTCGTACCACGGCACGCCCCAGCGCGCCTCCAGCTCGGCGTGCAGGTCGTGCGGGATCGCGGACGCGCAGATCGCGCGGACGCGGTGGTCGCGGTCGGCTCCGGACGGTTCCTGGCGCAGCAGCAGCGTCGGCATCAGGCCGAGGCAGTAGAACCAGGTGACGCCGTGCTCGCGCACCTTCGCCCAGAACGTGCTGGGGTGGAACCGGTCCAGCACGACCAGGGTGGCGCCGCCGGCGAGTCCCAACGCGACATTCCACTGTGGATCGATGTAGTGGAACGGCTGTGCGGTGAGGATGACGTCGTCCTCGCCGACGGCCGGGAAGTCGGTGGCCAGGCCGACCGCGAGGGTCGTCCAGTAGCGGTTCGGCAGCACGCAGCCCTTGGGTGCGCCGGTGGTGCCGGAGGTGTACTGGATGTTCACCGGCAGTTCGGGCACCGGGGTGAACTCCGGCGGTTCGGCCTCGGTGGTGAGCGCGTCCGGGGTGATGACCTCGGTCAGCCCGATCCGGCCGAGGAGGCCGGTGAACTCGGCTGCGGCGACGGCCAGTTTCGCGCCGGAGTGCCGCAGGATGTGGGCGCCGTCGAACTCCTGGTAGTTCGTGTTGACCGGCACGAGCTGTGCGCCGATCTTCGCCACCGCCAGCCAGATCAGCGGGAACTCCGGCTGGTTGCGCAGCATCACCGCGACCCGGTCGCCCGGGCCGATCCCGCGTTCGGCCAGTGCCGCGGCGATGCGTGAGCTTTCGCGGTCGACCTCGGCGAAGGTGAACGTCCGGCCCAGGTGGTCGAACACCCAGGCCGTGCGGTCCGGCCACAGCGCGGCGGCCCGGGTGACGAGCTGGGCGAGGGTGCCGATCTCGGCGAGGGGTGTCACGCCCGGCTCCGGAAGGCTTCGGTGGACGCGGCGACCGCGGCCGAGTGCTCGGTGATCAGGGCGTGGCTGACCTCGAGTTCCAGGGCGGGCTCGAGGTCGGTGCTCGCGTCGAGGACGCGCTTCGCCATCGCCGCGGCGGCCGGCGGGTGCTCGGCGATCCGCTTGGCCCAGCTCATGGCCTCGGCCTGCAGCTGCTCGGCCGGGACGGCGGCGTTGACCATGCCCAGTTCCGCGGCCTTCCGGCCGTCGAAGCGCTCGCCGAGCAGCAGGAGCTCCTTCGCCTTGAGCGGGCCGACCAGCAGCGGGAGCAGCCGCGACGCCGCACCGGTGACGCTCAGCCCCAGCGACACCTCGGGGAACGCGAAGACGGCGTCCTCGGCGGCCAGGATCAGGTCGCAGCCGAGTGCGAACTCCGCGCCCGCGCCGATCGCGTAGCCGTGGACCGCCGCGATCACCGGCTGGCGCAGCCCGCGCAGCCGCCGCGTGACGTCCTGGAGCCGGTCCAGCCGCGGCCGCGAGTCACCCTCGGGGATGGGTTCCTTGAGGTCGTGGCCGGCGCAGAAGGCCCGGCCGTTGCCGGCCAGCACGACCACGCGGGCGTCGCTGCGGGCGGCCGCGTCGAGAGCGGCGAGGAAGTCGTCGACCAGCACGGCGGCGACCGCGTTCAGCCGCTCGGGCCGGTTCAGCCGGATCTGCGCGATGCCGTCCTCGACGGCGAAGTCCACGGTGGGCATGAGGGCGATGCTAGACGTTCGATCGATCGATCGATAGCCTCTGGATTCATGCGGGTCGACACGGTCTACGAGAACGCCACGGTGTGGACGGGCAACGGCGTCACCAGTGTCCTTGCCGTCCTGCACGGTCGCGTGGTGGCGCTGGGCGACGACGCTCTGGAGCTGTCCGCGCGCTCGCGGGTCGACCTCGCCGGCGGGTTCGTCGTGCCCGGCTTCCACGACGCGCACAACCACATGGCGTGGTTCGGCATGGGCCTCGACGACGTCCCGCTCAGCGGCTGCCGCAGCGTCGAGGAGGTCTACGACGCCGTCGCCGCGCGCGCCGCGACGCTCCCACCCGGGAGCTGGGTGATCGGCAGCGGGTACGACCAGAACAAGCTCGTCGGCGGGCACCCCGACCGGCACGGCCTCGACCGCGCGGCGCCGGGCATGCTCGTGCGGCTGAAGCACACGTCCGGGCACATGACCGTGGTCAACACGGCCGTGCTCGACCAGCTCGACCTGGCGAACGTGCCGGTCGGCGGCGACGTCGTGCCGGACGCCGACGGCTCGCCGACCGGGCTGCTGCGCGAGCAGGCCCAGCTGCTGCTGCGGCCGCTCACCTACCCGACCCCCGTCGAGCGGGTGGTCCGCGGGCTCGAGCGGGCGTCCGAGCGGTACCTGAGCGAGGGCATCACCAGCGTCCAGGAGGCCGGGATCGGCGGCGGCCTGGTCGGGGAGACACCCGCCGAGCTGGCCGCCTACCAGAAGGCGCGCGAGCGCGGCGTGCTGCGCGTGCGCAGCACGGTGATGGTCGCCGCGAGCGTGCTGCACGACCTGCCCGACGACGCCGGCTTCGGCCTCGACCTCGGCCTGCGCACCGGCCTCGGCGACGAGTGGCTGCGCGTCGGCCCGATGAAGTTGTTCGCCGACGGCTCCCTGGTCGGGCGCACCTGCGCGATGCACGAGCCCTTCGACGGCGAGCCGGACAACGTCGGCTACTTCCAGGTGCCCGAGGACGAGCTCGCCCGCACGATCCGCCGCGCGCACGAAGCAGGCTGGCAGATCGCGACGCACGCGATCGGCGATCGCGCGATCACCGTCGTCCTCGACGCCTACGAAGCCGCGTTGGCCGCTTCGCCGCGCACGGACCACCGGCACCGCATCGAGCACTGCGCGGTGCTCCAGCCCGCGGAGCTGACCCGTCTCGCGTCGCTCGGGATCATCCCGTCGCCGCAGGGCCGGTTCGTCAACGAGCTCGGCGACGGCATGCGCGCCGCGCTCGGTGAGTCACGCGTGCCCTGGTGCTACCGGCTGCGAAGCGTCCTCGACGCGGGTTGCGTGCTGCCCGCCTCCTCGGACCGGCCCGTCGTGAACGGCGCGCCACTGCTCGCGCTGGCCGACATGGTGCGCCGGCGCACGGCGTCCGGCGCGCCCTTCGCACCCGAAGAGGCGCTGACGCCGGAGCAGGCGTTGCGCGCGTACACGTACGGCTCGGCGTACGCGACCTTCGCCGAGCGTGACCTGGGCACGCTCGAACCCGGCAAGCTCGCCGATTTCGCCGTGTTGTCCGGTTCGCCCCTGGACGAGTCCGCTTTGGACGCGCTCAGCGTGCAAGGCACCGCCGTCGGCGGCGAACTGCGTTATCAAGCGTGATGGCTCACTTCCTTCCCGCGAACTCGAGTGCTTCTTCGGCCAGGGCGGACCACGGTTGCGGCGACCCGGCGTCCAGGGCCAGCCACTCCTTCATCGGGGTGCCCTTGTTGGCGTCGAAACGCACCCCGTGCCCGCCTTCGACCAGCTCGTCGACTCTCGCCCGGGGCAGCTTCAGGACCAGCTGCCCGCGGACGAACATGGCGAAGATCCGGCCGTCTGCGCGCAGTGCGGTGCGCCCGAACCCGCCGGTCGTGCCGGGTGGCGTGATGCCCGGACGTCCGGTGAACTCGTCGACCAGGTCCTCGAACTTCTCCTCTGGTGACATCGACCACCTCCGACCCCGACCGTAACGACCACCACCGACAAAAACCGGGAGGCGAGATGCCCGTCCGCGACGCCGTCTTCGAAGACATCGAGGAAATCTGCGCGCTCATCGAGGAGCACGCCGTCTACGAGGACAACCACGACCTGAAGCTGGACCGCGCCGAGATGAGCGGGCACCTGTTCGGGCCGGACCCGAAGGCGTGGGTGCTCATCGCGACGCCACCGGGTGAGCCCGGCACGGTGGCCGGCTTCGCCTTCTGCAGCTGGAACTTCTCCACCTGGGAGGCGCGGCCGGGGATCTGGCTGGACGACCTGTTCGTGAGGCCCGCGCACCGGCGCTTCGGCCTCGGCAGCGAGCTGCTGGACGAGCTGCGCAACCGCACCAGCGGCCGCGTCGAGTGGGACATGCAGGCGGGGAACGAGAAAGGCGAGGCGTTCTACGCGCAGCTGGGCGCGGAGCCGGTGCCGGGCTGGATCCGCTACCGCTGGCGGCCGTGAACTTTCACGAGAAAGTACCCGGCCCCGTATCGTATGCGGTATGGGAGATGGTTCGGTCCGGAGGTCCTCGTCGGTCGAGGACTACGTCCGGGTGATCTACGGCCTGGTCGAACGGGGTGAGGCGGTCACCAACGCGTCGCTCGCCGGCCGGCTCGAGGTCAGCCCGTCCTCGGCGTCGGGGATGGTCACGAAGCTGTCCCAGCTGGGCCTGGTCACCCACATGCCGTACCGCGGCATCGAGCTGACCGCCGACGGCAGGCTGCTGGCGCGCTCGGTGCTCCGGCGGCACCGGCTGATCGAGACGTACCTGGTCTCGGAGCTCGGCTACACGTGGGACGAGGTCCACGCGGAGGCGGACGCGCTGGAGCACGCGGTGTCGGACAGGCTGATCGAGCGCATCGCGGCCAAGCTGGGCAACCCGGTCCGCGACCCCCACGGCGACCCGATCCCGGCCCCGGACGGCAGCGTGGAGGAGCTGCCGGTCCGCATCCTCGACGACCTCCCGCCGGGCGCGGTCGGCGAGATCGTCCGGGTCTGGGACACCGACCCGGAGCTGCTGCGGTACCTGACGGAACACGCGATCAACCTGGGCGAACGCATCGAGGTCGTGGAGCGCCAGCCGTTCGGCGGCCCGATGGTCGTCAAGGTGGGCTCGCCGCCGGACGCGGCCACGCACGCGATCGGCAAGGAGATCGCGCAGGCGTTGTCGGTGACCCTGCGCTGAGAGGCGTACGCGCGGGTGACGTCGTGAAGCGGATGTGGTGACCACCCCCTCCGCAAGACCATGGCCCCATGACACCCTTCCGCTTCGGCGTCGTCGCCGGTTACGCGCCCGATCTCACCTCCTGGACCGCTCAAGCCGAACGGGTCGAGAAGCTCGGCTTCGACACCCTGCTCGCCACCGATCCCGTCGGCGATGCCGATCCCTTCGTGCTGCTCGGGGCGGCCGCCGCGGTCACCATCGACCTCACCGTCGGGACCTTCGTGCTCGCCGATCCCTTCCGCGCTCCGGAAGCGCTCGACTGGCAGGCGCAGACCCTGCACCGCCAGACCCGCGGGCGGTTCGAGCTCGGGCTCGGCGTCGGGCGGCCCGGAGCGGACGAGCACGCGAAGCGCCTCGGGCGGGAGTTCCCCTCACCGGGTGAGCGCATCACACGGATGGCCGCCACCATCGCGCACCTGAAGCGAACAGCCGACCGGCCGCGGCTGGTGCTCGCCGGCGGTGGGCCGAAAATGCTCGCGCTCGCCGCGCAAGAAGCCGACACCCTGACGTTCACCTGGGCGCCGAAAACCACCGAAGCCGCGGCGCAGTCCATTGTGGATCGATTCCGAAAGCTGGCCGGGCCACGGCTGCCCGAGATCGAGCTCGGCCTGAACCTGATGGCCGTCGGAACCGCGCCGTCGCCAGGGATCGCGAGGTGGGCCGGGGTCGACGTGCCCGAGCTCGCCGCGGGCGGGGCCGTCACCGTGCTGCCCGAGGATCCCGCGCAGGCCGCGGAAACCCTTCTCCGGTGGCGGGAACGGTGGGGGATTTCCTACGTCACGATCAACTCCGGCTACGCGGAACCGTTCGCGGCGATCGCCGACGAGACGCGCAAGGCAGGTGGGTGAGGGCCCTTCCGATCTTGCGAAACGGCGCCTACGCTCCAATGTTCTGTAATCGGGAGTGCTTCGGAGCGTTGTGATGACCGGTCAGCGAACACGCACCATCGACCGGGGGGAACAGGCGGAGCTGAGCCGGCTGCTGGCAGCCGGACCGTTCGACGTGGCCCTGCGGGCGGCGATCCGGGCCCGCGGCCTCGGCCTCGAGCGGATCCGCTATCGCTTGCGCGGCAGGGGAACCACGGTCAGCCTGGCCACCCTCAGCCACTGGCAATCAGGACGGTGCCGGCCCGAGCGGCCGGAATCGTTGGAGGCCCTGCGGAATCTCGAGGACATCCTGAACGTGCCCGACGGCTCGCTCAGCAAGCTCCTCGGCCCGCCGCGGGCCAGAGCGCGGTTCCACGCGCTCAATTGAGCGGCCGTTAGGCTCGCGGCCATGCGAGCTGTCGTCATGGAGGAGTTCTGCGTCCCGCCCGTCGTGCGGGACGTGCCCGAGCCGGTGGCCGCGCCGGGCGGCGCGGTGATCGAGGTCGACGCCACCGGCGTCTGCCGCAGCGACTGGCACACCTGGCAGGGCCACGACGCCGCGGTCACGCTGCCGCACGTCGCCGGGCACGAGCTCGCCGGCCGGATCGTCGCGCTCGGCGAGGGCGTCCGCGGCTGGGAGCTCGGCGCGCGGGTCACCGTGCCCTTCGTCTGCGCCTGTGGCACGTGCGCCCAGTGCGCCCGCGGCGACCAGCAGGTCTGCGACCGCGAGTTCCAGCCCGGCGCCACGCACTGGGGGTCGTTCGCCGAGCGCGTCGCCATCGAGCACGCCGAGACGAACCTGGTCGCGCTGCCGGACTCGCTCGGCGCCGCCGAGGCCGCCGCGCTGGGCTGCCGGTTCGGCACGGCGTTCCGCGCGGTGCTGCGGCAGGGGCGCGTCAGCGCGGGTCAGTGGGTTTCGGTGTACGGCTGCGGCGGCGTCGGGATCTCCGCGGTGCTGCTGGCCGTCGCCGCGGGCGCCAAGGTCGTCGCGGTCGACGTCTCGCCGGCTGCGCTGCAGCTCGCCGCCAAGTCGGGCGCCGCCGTCACCGTCGACTCCTCGGCGTTCGAGGGCCCGGAAGCCGTCGCCGCGCACGTCCGCGAGCTGACCGGCGGCGGCACGCACGTCTCGCTCGACTGCCTCGGCTCGCCCTCGACCTGCGCGGCGTCGGTCGGCAGCCTCCGCAAGCGCGGACGGCACGTCCAGGCCGGGCTGATGCCGCCCGCGCAGGGCGTCGCGCCGATCCCGATGCACCGCGTCATCGGCGGCGAGCTGGAGCTGGTCGGCATCCACGGGCTCCAGGCCCACGAGTACCCGGAGCTGCTGCGCGTGGTCGACACGGCGGGCATAGACCTCGCCGCGCTGATCGGACGGCGCATCGGCCTGGACGACGTCCCCGCCGCGCTGGCCGCGATGAACGATCCCGTTCCGGTGCGGGCGGGCGTCACCGTTGTGACGTTCCGTGACTGATCGGCGGCGCCGCGGTCAAGAGACCCGTTCGTAGCTGATCCGCGCTGGCCAGTGACATTCAGGTGTGGGAACGTCTGGTCCATGGTGGCCCAGAGCGAAGGGACGCGACCGCGGGACCGTCCCGTTGGTCCGATGGGGCGGATCCTGCGGCTGTTCGCCACCGCGGGCGTCACGTTCCGCGGTCACCGCGTGGTGCCCTCGACGATCACCGGACGTGCCCGCCGGGAGTCTCCGGCACAATCGAGGTGATGGACGCCCTCCTGCCGCGCCCGCGCGCCGAGCTCGCGCCCGGAGCCGTGCACCTGCCCGACTGGCTCGCCTTCGAGGAGCAGCGCGAGCTGGTCGCGGCCTGCCGCGGCTGGTCCGGCTACCGCCACACCCGGCTGCCCAACGGCGGCGTGATGTCGGTGAAGTCGGTCTGCCTCGGCTGGCACTGGTACCCGTACGGCTACTCGCGCACCACCGGTGAGGGCACGCCGGTGCTGCCGTTCCCGGACTGGCTCGGCGACCTCGGCCGGCGCGCGCTGGCGGCCGCGTACGGCGAGGCCCGGCCTTACGAGCCGGACATCGCGCTGGTCAACTTCTACGACGCCACCGCGAAGATGGGGCTGCACCAGGACAAGGACGAGCGCAGCCTCGAGCCGGTCGTGTCGTTCAGCCTCGGTGACGCCTGCGTGTTCCGCTTCGGCAACACCGAAACCCGCGGCCGGCCGTACACCGACGTCGAACTCCACAGCGGCGACGTGTTCGTGTTCGGCGGCCCCTCCCGGCTCGCCTACCACGGTGTGCCGAAGACGCTGCCGGGCACCGCGGACCCCGCGCTGGGGCTGGACGGCAGGCTGAACATCACGCTGCGGGTGTCCGGCTTCTAGTCCTCTGTGGACTCCTCCTCGGGCACCACGACGAACCGGACGGCCACCGCTCGCGAGCCTTCGGGGTGCCGGCCCGGCTCGGTGACGTACTTCCACACCAGGTTCTGGTACTCCTCGACGAACGACGTGACCTGCTCCTTCGTCAGGTGCAGGCCGGAGCGGTAGATCTGGTTCCAGCCGTCCGAGGTCTCGTACCCGGCGTAGGCCCGCGTGACCAGGCCCAGGTCGTGGCTCAGCTTGAGCGCGCCGAGCTTGAGCATCGCCTCCCGCTCGTCCGGCGCCAGGTCGAGGCCGGGCGGGGTGTAGATGTCCTTCGCCCGCGACTTCCACCAGCGCTCGCGGCCGTCGCCGCGGTCCTCGAGTTCCTCGATCAGCTCCAGGTCGGCGAGCTTGCGGAGGTGGTAGCTGGTCGTCCCGGTGCTCTCGCCGAGGGCCTTCGCGACGCTCGTCGAGTTCGCTTCGCCGTGTTTGCCCAGGTAGCTGAGGATGTCCCGGCGGACCGGGTTGGCGAGTGCCTTGTAAAAGGCCTTGAGGTCCGCGCCGGTCAGGACGCGCTTCTCGGGACGTTGGACCATGCCGTCAGGATACTACAGAGATTGTTTGCAAAGAATCTCTGCAATCGGCTACCTTGGGTCGGGAGATCGGGGGTTGCGATGAAGAAGCTCTTCTGGGCGGCTGGTCTGGGCCTGCTGCCGTGGATCGCGGTACTGGGGATGACGCTGCCGGACGTCGTGGCGGCGCAGCACTGGCGGCTGGCCTGGACCGGCTTCGACGCGGCGGAGGCGCTCGGCCTGCTGCTCACCGCCTGGCTGCTGGGCCGCGGCGACGCGCGGACGCCGCTGGTCGCGACGGCCACGGCCACGCTGCTGCTGGCCGACGCCTGGTTCGACGTCGTGACGGCCGGCGACGACGTCGTGTTTTCGCTGCTCATGGCCGATCTGGAGGTGCCGCTGGCGCTGGCCTGCCTGTCGATCGCCGTGCCGCGGCCGGTGCCGGCGCATGTCTGAGCTGGACGCGCGGCTGCGCGACGAGATCGACGACCAGGTCGCCGAAGCCCTGGACGCCTACCTCGCCGAGCGGACCCCGCGACGGCACCGGCGCGCGTGGCCGGTGGTGGTGACGGTGGCACTGGGGGTCGTCACCACCTGGCTGGACCCGGGCGTGGCCTGGGTTGCGTGGCTCGCGATCGGGGTCACGAACGTCGGCTGGCTGGTGGTCGTGCGGGGTGAAGCGGGGTAGCACTCACCCCTCACGACGCCAGGCGGAAGCGCACTGTCTGGCCCGGCCGCAGCTGGGCCGCCAGGTCGAGGTCCTCCTCCTCGACGACGGCGATCACCGGGTAGCCGCCGGTCGTCGGGTGGTCGGCGTGGAACAGGATCGGCCGGCCCGACGGCGGCACCTGCAGCGATCCCGGTACGCACGCCTCGGACGGCAGTTCGTCGTGGCGCGCGCGGGACAGCGCCGGCCCGGTCAGCCGGATGCCGACGCGGTCCGAGTCCGGTGACACCGTGTACACAGTGGACAGCAGTTCGTCCGGCGCGGTGAACCAGTCGCGGCGCGGGCCCGGCGTCACGCGCAACACCGGTTCGGACGGCAACGCCGCCCGGGGCGCGAGGTCCACGACGGGAAACTCCCGCGGCGCCGGGCCGATCGGCAGCAGCATCCCGGCCGTCACCGGGGGCGGGCCGAGCTTCCCGAGCGTGTCCGTCGCCCGGGAGCCGAGCACCGGTGGCACGTCGATCCCGCCGCGCACCGCGACGTAACACCGCAGTCCCGACACCGCCGTGCCCAGCGCCAGTTCTTCCCCGGGCCACAACGTGATGGGCCCGTTCGGCCGGCCCTTCGAAAGCGGGCAGGCGGCGCCGGTGACCGCCACCGTCGTCACGGCCGACGCGCGCAGCACCAGCCCGCCGAGCGTGACCTCCAGGGCGGCGGCCCCGGAAGGGTTCCCGACGAGCCGGTTGGCCAGCCGGAACGACCCGCGGTCGGCCGCGCCGGAGCGGCCGACGCCGAGGGCCGCGTGGCCCGGGCGGCCGAGGTCCTGCACCGTCGTCGCGAACCCCGGCCGGATGACTTCGAGCTTCACGGCGTCACCGCCTCGAACCGCACGCGCGTACCCGGCGGCAGCAGGTTCGGCGGGTCGCGCTCGACGTCCCACACCGGCGCGTCCGTCCGGCCCAGCAGCCGCCAGCCGCCGGGGGACGCGCTCGGGTAGACCGCGCTGTACTCGCCGGCGATCGCCACCGAGCCCGCGGGGATCCGGGTGCGCGGCGACGGACGGCGGGACACGTGCAGCACGGGATCCGAGCCGGTCAGGTAGGCGAACCCGGGCGCGAAGCCGCAGAACGCCGAGACGTACGTCCCCGCCGTGTGCCGCGCGATCAGTGCAGCCACGCTCAGCCCGGTCTCCTCGGCGACCTCGGCGAGGTCTTCGCCGTCGTAGACCACCGGGAGCACCACCTCACCGGCACCGCTCGCCACACTGTCCACAGGGGACACTTCACGCAACAGGGCGCCCAGCCGTTCCGCGTTCGTCACCGACGGGTCGAAGCGGACCAGCAGCGTCCGCGCCGCCGGGACCAGCTCCTCCACCCCGTCCAGGTCCAGGCGGGACACCGCCGCCTGAAACCCCAGCACGTCGGTGGTCTCCACCAGCACCGCGCGCCGCCCGCTCGGCAGCAACCGGACGGTCATCCGGTGAACGCGCCGAGCTGGATGCCCGCTTCGCTCAGCGCCGCTTCGATCCGCCGGGCCAGCTCGACCGCCCCCGGCGTGTCCCCGTGCACGCACAGGGAATCCGGGCGCAGCTCCAGCTTCTTGCCGTTCTCCGTCACGACGCCGCCGGTCGCCATGCCGACCGCGCGCTCGGCCACCAGGTCGGCGTCGTGCAGGACCGCGCCCGGCTGTCCGCGGGGGACGAGCTTGCCGCTCGCGGTGTACGCCCGGTCCGCGAACGCCTCGGCGTACGCCACCACCCCGGAGGCCTCCGCCTGCCGCTGCATCTCCGAGTCGGGCAGGCAGAGCAGCGCGAGCGCGGGGTCGTACCGGCGCAGGCCCTCGACGATCGCGGCCGCCTGCTCGGCGTCCACCGCCGCGGTGTTGTACAGCGCGCCGTGCGGCTTCACGTACGTCACGCGGCTGCCCGCCGCGCGCGCGAACGCGTCGAGCGCGCCGATCTGGTAGAGCACTTCGTCCGCCAGCTCCCCCGGTGCGATGGCGAGCGCGCGCCTGCCGAAGCCGGCCAGGTCGCGGTAGCCGACGTGCGCGCCGATCGCGACGCCGCGTTCGGCCGCCAGCTCGCACACCCGCCGCATCACCGACGGGTCGCCGGCGTGGAAGCCGCACGCGATGTTCGCGCTGGTCACGATGTCGAGCATGGCTTCGTCGTCGCCCATCTTCCAGGCGCCGAAGCCCTCGCCGAGGTCGCTGTTCAGGTCCATTTCAGCCCACCCGGTATTCGCTGTCGTACCGATCGGTGATGAACATGTACCCCGGTGCGTGGGTGATCGCAAAGGGGGGCCGCGACGCCATCAGCGCCGCCTGCGGCGTGACCCCGCAGGCCCAGAACACCGGGACGTCACCCGGCTCCGCCGCCACCGGGTCGCCGAAGTCCGGCCGGGACAGGTCGTCGATGCCCAGTGCGCGCGGGTCGCCGATGTGCACCGGGCCGCCGTGCACGGCCGGCATCGCGCGGGTGATCCGGATGGCGGCGTCGACCTGGTCCTCCGGGATCTGCCGCATCGAGACCACCAGCGGGCCGAACAGCCGCCCGGCGGGCTCGCACGGCCGGTTCGTCACGTACATCGCGACGTTGCGGCCCTGGTCGACGTGCCGCAGCGGGACGCCCTCGGCCGCCAGCGCCGTCTCGAACGTGAAGCTGCAGCCGATGGAGAAGGCGACCATGTCGCTGCGCCACAGGCCGGTGGCGTCCGAGACTTCGCCGGCGAGCACGCCGTTCTGCCAGATCCGGTAGCGCGGCAGGTCGGTGCGCAGGTCCGCGCCTTCGGCGAGCCTGGTGGCCGGGTCGCCGGGGTCGGTGACGTCGAGCAGCGGGCACGCCTGCGGGTTGCGGGTGCAGAACAGCAGGACGTCGTAGGCCCAGTCCTCGGGCACGGCGATCAGGTTGGTCTGGGTGAAGCCGTTGGCCCAGCCGGTCGTGGGGTGGGCGGTGCCGGTGCGGAACGCCGCCCTGGCCTGGGCCGGGGTGTAGGTGGCCGGTTCGTCGAAGGTCGTCATTCCGCCTCCTCAGTCCACGAGTTCGATACCGCGGGTTTCCGGCAGCCCGAGCAGGGCCAGCACCGCGATGCCGTATCCCAGCGCGCCGAACACGATCGCGCCGCCCGCACCGAGGAAGCCGACGATGGTCGGGAAGATCGCCCCGACTGCGCGGCCGAAGTTGTACGTGAAGCCCTGCCCGGTGCCGCGCAGCGCGGTCGGGTACAGCTCGGCGAGGAACGCGCCGAAGCCGCTGAAGATCGCGGACATCGAGAAGCCGAGCGGGAAGCCGAGCACCAGCACGAGGCCGTTGGCGCCCTTGGGGATCTGGGTGTACGCGACGATCAGCGCGGCCGAGAGCAGCGCGAACGTCAGGAAGGTCTTCTTGCGCCCCAGCAGGTCGGTCAGGTAGCCGCCGCAGACGTACCCGACGAAGGCCCCGGTGATGAGGAACGCGAGGTAGCCGCCGGTGCCGATCACGGTCAGCTCGCGCGTCTTCTTCAGGTAGGACGGCAGCCACGTCGAGATCGTGTAGTACCCGCCCTGGACGCCGGTGGCCAGCAGCGCGGCGAAGAACGTCGTGCGCAGGAGGTCGCCCTTGAAGATCTGCGCGAGGGTGCCCTTCGGGCGTTCGGTCTTGAGCCGTTCTTCGGCGCGCGGCGCGTCCTGGACGCTCTTGCGGACCCACAGCACGAACAGCGCCGGGATGACGCCGGTCCAGAACATGATCCGCCAGGCCACGTCGTCGCCGGCCACGCTGAACACGACGGTGTAGACGATCACCGACAGGCCCCAGCCGACCGCCCACGCGCTCTGCACGAAGGCCACGGTCCGGCCGCGGTACTTCGCCTGCGAGTACTCGGCGACCAGAGCCGCACCGGCCGCCCACTCGCCGCCGAAGCCCAGGCCCTGCAGCGCGCGGAAGACCAGCAGCGTCTCGAAGTTGGGCGCGAAGCCGCAGAGCACGGTGAAGACCGTGTACATCGCGATGGTGATCTGCAGGGTCCGGACGCGGCCGATCCGGTCGGCCAGCATGCCGGCCCCGACCCCGCCGACGGCCGACACGACCAGCGTCGTCGTGCCGAGCAGGCCGGCTTCGCCGCTCGAAATGCCGAAGTACGCGGTGATCGCGGCCAAGCCGAGCGGCAGGGTCTGGTAGTCGAACGAGTCCAGGCCGTACCCGCCGAACGCGCCGGCGAAGGCGCGGCGGCCACGTTTGCCGAGCGTGCGGAACCAGTCGAACGGCCGAGCCTCGGTTGCGGTTGTGGCAGTCATGGGGCACCTCCTGGCCAGTGTCTCTCATCGTGGCGTGCCTCACACGGTAGGGATTGTTGAACAATTCCACAAGACGGCAATTGGATCGTCCTCTGAGTGGCGGGTATCCTCGGTCACGTGGTCATCGAAGACAGCGTCGTCCCGGGCCTGGAGGCCGACCGCGGCCTGGTCACGCGCAAGAGCACGGCCGAGCGGGTCGCCGGCGTCCTGCGCAAGCGCATCGCGGAGGGGTTCTTCCTGCCGGGCGGCCGGCTTTCGGAGCAGGACATCGGCAACGCGCTCGGCGTCTCCCGCAACACGCTGCGCGAGGCGTTCCGGCTGCTCACGCACGAGCGGCTGCTGGCACACGAGCTCAACCGCGGGGTCTTCGTCCGCATCCCGAGCGTCGAGGACGTCGTCGACATCTACCGGGTGCGCAAGATCATCGAGTGCGCCGCGGTCCGCGGGCTGAAGGCCAAACCGGCGTCCTTCGCGCGGATCAAGGAGAAGGTCGAGATCGGGGACGAGGCCGCGCGCACCGGCAACTGGAAGGACCTCGGCACCGCGAACGTCTGGTTCCACCAGGAGCTCGCCGCGCTGTCCGGCAGCGAGCGGGTGAACGAGCTGGTCGGCAGGCTGACCGCCGAACTGCGGCTGGTGTTCCACATCATGGCCGAGCCGCGGCGCTTCCACGAGCGCTACCTGCCGCGCAACCACGAAATCCTCGGCCGCATCGAGGCCGGCGACGGCCCGGGCGCGGAGCAGCTGCTGCTGAAGTACCTCGAAGACGCCGAGGAACAGCTGGTGGCCGCGTACGCCGACCGCGCCGAGGCGGCCCGCGCGGCCATCGCCGCGGAGTAGGTCCGTTCGGGCAGGGTTGGCGCCCGGACGGCCCGAGCACGAGCCGTTCGCGACACGCGGTCGATAGCCTCGGTGGCGGTTCCGCCGCCGGAGACCCCCAGCGGCAGGCGGGACCCCTCGCTGCCGGGTCGCCGCTTCCCCAGGGCCGCGGCCCGGCAGCCCAACCGCACGAAGGCCCGGCCGGAACCCCGGCCGGGCCTTCCTGGTGCCGGGGTCAGCCGGCGTAGCGGGCGAAGATCCTCGTGAAGTCCCACGCCTGCTGGGAAACACCGGAACAGGTGTCGTTGTTCGGGTACCCGCCGGGGCACGGGCGGTCGCGGTTCGCCGACCAGAACGTCAACCGGGCCAGGTGGTGCGCGTTCGCGTAGCCCAGGATCGTGGTGAAGTCGTCGAGCGTGACCGTCTCGTTGTTGTCGGTGATGCCGTTCATCGACGAGATGCCCATGTGCCGGTAGGCGGTGTCGTCGTCGTAGCCGTAGGCGCTCTTGACGACGTTCTTGAGGCCTTCGGCCGCCCGCTGGGTCAGCGTGCCCATGTTCTGGCCCGCGCCGCCGAAGTCGAACGGCATGATCACCCAGCCGTCGACCGTGAGGCCGCTCTGCGCCGCCCGGTTGACCAGGCTGTTGTCCGGTCCGGACTGACCGGTGCCGAAGGTGACGTAGACCTTGATGCCCGGGTTGTTCGCCCGGACCGTCTTGAGCGCGTCGACCGTGCGCTGCTGCACCGTCGGGTTGCTGTAGGCGTCGGCCTCGATGTCGATGTCGATCGCCTTGAGGCCGTAGGCGTTGATCACCTTCTGGTAGGCCGCGGCCAGCTCGCCCGCGCTGCCGCAGGAGGACTCCAGCTTGTTGCCGGAGTAGCCGCCGAACGACGGGATGACGTCGCCGCCGCCCGCGCGGACGGTGTTGATCGTGCCCTGGTCGACGCCGCCGGTGAGCGCCCGGCCGCCGTCCCACTGCGGGTTGCAGTAGCCGTTGGAGAGGACGAAGGCCAGCGTGAACCACTTGACGCCGGTGGCGTTCTGGATCGTCGCCGGGCTGGGCGGGTCGCCCCAGCCGTTGTAGAGGTACGGTGCCACGGCCATCACGCCCGGACCGGGCGGCGGCGTGGTGCCGCCGCTGGGCAGCGTCCACTGCTGGTTGGCCGTGCTCGCGCACGTCCAGATCTGCAGCCGGGTGCCGTTGGCGCTGGAGTTGCCGGTGGCGTCGAGGCACTTGCCGGAGCCGGTGTTGACCAGGTTCTTCGCCGAGTTGGCCGTCCACTTCTGGGCGGTGGAGCCGTTGCAGTCCCAGAGCTGGACCGTGGTGCCGTTCGCCGTGCCGGCGCTGGTGACGTCGAGGCACTTGCCCAGCGCCTGCAGGGAACCGTCGCTGCCGACTGTCCACTGTTGAGCGTTGGTACCGTTGCAGTCGTAGAGCTGGACGGCTGTTCCGTTGGCGTTGCTCGCCGCGGCGACGTCGACGCACTTGCCGGCGATGCCGGTGATCGGGCCGGTCGCCGCCTGCGCGACACCCGGGGCGATCACCAATGCCGACGCTGCTGCCGCGAGAGCACCGAATGCTGCGAGTTTCTTCATGCGGGCACGTTCCACTTCTGGTTGGCGGCGCCGGTGCAGGTCCAGATCTGCAGCCGGGTGCCGTTGGCGCTGGTGTTGCCGGTCGCGTCGACGCACTTGTTCGAGCCCGCGCCGACGAGGTCCTTGGCCGCGGTGGCCGCCCACCGCTGGTTGGCCGTGCCGCCGCAGTCCCACAGCTGCAGCTGGGCACCGTCCGCTGTGGACTGTCCGGTGACGTCGAGGCACTTGCCGAGCGCCTTCATGGTTCCGTCGGTGCCGACCGTCCACTGTTGCGCGCCCGAGCCGTTGCAGTCGTAGAGCTGGACCGCGGTGCCGTTGGCGCTGTTCGCGCCGGCGACGTCGACGCACTTGCCGCCCAGGCCGGTGATCGGGCCGGTCTTGCCCGTGGTACCGCCGTTGCCCTGGGTGCCGTTCCAGGTGAACGTCGCCGACGTGCGGCCGGGCAGCGTGTAGGTGAACGACGAGTTGCCCCAGTTCACGCGGACGCTCTGGTTGCCGGTGCCGGAGTTGTACGCGATGAGCGCCTTGGAGCCGTCCGGGTTCTTCCAGGCGACGTTGCGGACGGCCGAGCTGTCGTTCGAGTCGATCCGGTACGCGCCCGGCTTCACGAACTTCGTCAGGTGACCCATCGTGTAGTACTCGACGGTGTAGTCCACCTGCCCGCTGCGCGAGTCTCCGTTGTGGACGGTGATCAGGCCGGTGCAGGTGCCGCAGCCGCCGTTGTGCGGGCCCATGTTCTGGTCGACGCCGAGGCTCCACTTGACGAAGCTCTTCGACCAGTTCCGGGTGTAGTCGACGATGTTGTTCATGTCCTCGGCCTGCTGGTTCGAGATCCAGGTGCCGCCGGAGTGCTCGGTCGAGTAGGCGTTGACGTTCGGGTACTGGTTGTGCGTGGTCGTCTGCTGCCCGATGTCACCGCCGTAGCCGTGCCAGGCCACGCCGCCGAAGTTCGGGTGGTTGCGGATCGCCGAGTCGTCCAGGGTGGGCGCGCCGTAGGAGGCGTAGGTGTCCCAGTTCCAGTCCAGCGCGAGGACCTTTGTGGACAGTCCGGCGTTCTGGAGTGCCGGCAGCAGGTTGTTCTTCGCGAAGTACGCCAGGCCGGCGCCGTTCCAGTTGGTCGAGGGGTAGCTCGAGCAGCACGTCGGCTCGTTCTGCATCGAGACGTAGTCGATCGGCACGCCCGCGTCCCGGTAGGCCTGGAGGTACTTGACGAAGTACTGCGCGTAGGCCGGGTAGTACTGCGATTCGACCCAGCCGAGCAGATAGCTGTCGTTGTCCTTCATCCACGGCGGCGCGCTCCACGGCGACGCCATCACCTTGGCCTGCGGGTTGAGCTGCTTGGCCTGCTTGGTCAGCGGCAGCACGTCGGCCTGGTCGTGGGCGATCGAGAAGTGCGTCAGGTTCGGGTCGGTCTGGCCGGCCGGCATGTCGTCGAAGGTGTAGCTGTAGCGGGCCAAGTCGGACGCGCCGAGCGGGTTGCGGATGAAGCTCAGCCCGATGCCGTTGTTCGGATCGAACAGCTTGCGCATGGTGTCGTCGCGAGTGGACTGGGACAGCGCGCCGCTGGAGTTCATCAGCCAGGCCGCGGTGTCCGTGAAGGACGCTCCGCCGCCTTCGAACTGCTGGTAGGTCGTGTTTTCGTTGACGTTGATGGTCACGCCACCGCTGCCGGTGCCGGCGGCGAACGTCACCGGCGTCTGCTGCTGGAGGCCGCGGGTGACCTGGCGGCCGCCGGCGTCGCTGGTCGTGGTGAGCCAGACGTTGACCGTCTCGCCCGCGGCCTGCGCGGGTACGGCGAAGGTGGCCGCGGTGAGCGCTACCGCGGCTGTCGCCGCGAAGAGAGAACGCTTTCTCATGGCAGAGTCCACTTCTGGTTCGCGCCGGACCCGCAGGTCCAGATCTGGAGCCGGGTGCCGTTGGCGCTGGAGTTGCCGGTGGCGTCGAGGCACTTGCCGGAGCCGGCGTTCACGAGGTTGTTCGCCGAGTTGGCCGTCCACTTCTGGGCGGTGGAGCCGTTGCAGTCCCAGAGTTGTGTCGGTGTGCCGTTCGCGGTGCCCGCGCTGGTGACGTCGAGGCACTTGCCGAGTGCTTTCACGGTCCCGTCGCTGCCGACTGTCCACTGTTGAGCGTTGGTGCCGTTGCAGTCGTAGAGCTGGACCGCGGTGCCGTTGGCGCTGTTCGCGCCGGCGACGTCGACGCACTTGCCGCCGATGCCGGTGATCGGGCCGGCGTTCTGCGTGGGCGGTGTCGTGGTGCCGCCGGCGAACTGCGTGGCGACCTGCTCGCCGAGGCTGACCGCGTTGGCGTGGTTCTCGATCGGGTTGACGTGCGTGTTCGGGAACACGATGTACGTCACCGGGCCTTCGGTGCCGCCGTTCTTCGGGTCGGGGTTGATGCCGAGGCTGACGGCGGTGGCGTAGGAGGCCTCGCCGATGATGCTCGTCGGACCGGTGTCACCGACCACGGCGTAGGTGACCTGGTTGTTGTAGATCACCGCCACGACCGAGCCGCCGTCGATCCCGTAGTTGCGGTAGTCCCAGGTGGACGTCGGCTGCGGGAGGACGATGTACGGCAGCTGCGCCGCGTTGAGCGGCTGGTCGGTCGAGGTGTGGAACGCGGTGTCGGGGTAGAAGCAGCAGTCGGTGTTCTCGTTGCACTGCGTGGTGCGGACCCCGTCGCAGTCGATGTCCATGTCGGCCTTGAAGAACACCGCGCCGTTCGCCTGGCAGACGGGCACCGTGGCCGCGCCGCCTTCGTCGAAGGAATACTTTCCGTTGGAGATCTGTTGGCAGGACTGGGTTTTGGCGAGCAGCTGGCTCGCCGACGGACCGGCGTCCACAGCCGCCTGAGCGGATCCGTTCGTGAGGAAGGAAAGCGCTAACAGGGCACACCCCATTAGCGCGACGAGGAATCGCCGCACTGGGTTTCTCCTTCATGGGTCGTGAGTGGTAAGGCGGGTTAGAACCCGCCTTACCACTCACGAGGGCGTGGGGTCAGGGAGTGGTCCACTTCTGGTTGGCGGTGCCGCCGCAGGTCCAGATCTGCAGGCGGGTGCCGTTCGCGCTGGAGTTTCCGGTGGCGTCGAGGCACTTGTTCGCGTTGGGGTTGACGATGTCCTTGGCGCCGGTCACGACCCATTGCTGGGCGCCGGTGCCGTTGCAGTCGTAGAGCTGCACCGCTGTCCCGTCCGCGGTGCCCGCGCCGCTCACGTCCATGCACTTGCCGAGGGCGCGGATGGTGCCGTCGGTGCCGATGGTCCAGCTCTGCGCCGCGTTGCCGTTGCAGTCGGTGATCTGGATCGGCGTGCCGTTGGCGGTGTTCGCGCCGGCGACGTCGACGCACTTGCCGCCGATGCCGGTGATGGTGCCGGTCCGGCCACCGCCCTGGCTCGAGCTGTTGGTCACGTGCACGTAGTCGACGATCAGCTGCTGCGGGAACTGCGTGCTGCTGTTGGGGTCGCCGGGCCAGTACCCGCCGACGGCGAGGTTGAGGATGATGAAGAAGTTGTGGTCGTAGACCCAGCGGTTGCCGTTGAGGTCCGACGGCGTGCGCGTCTGGTAGAGGTTGCCGTCGACGTACCACTTGATCTGGTTGGGTGCCCAGTCGACGGCGTAGGTGTGGAAGTCGTCGGAGAAGTTCGGGCCGTTGTAGGCGGCGCCGATGCCGCCGGAGCCGGAGTAGCCGGGGCCGTGGATGGTCCCGTGCACGGTGTTCGGTTCGAAACCGACGTTCTCCATGATGTCGATTTCGCCGTCGGTGGGCCAGTTCCCGCCGCCGAGCATCCAGAAGGCGGGCCACATGCCTTGGCCGCGCGGGAGTTTCATGCGCGTCTCGAAGTGACCGTAGGCCTGGCTGAACTTGCCGGCGGTGTTCATCCGGGCGGAGGTGTACTCGCAGCGGCCGTACCAGCAGTTGTAGTTGCCGGGGTTTTCCTTCTTGGCGGTGATGACGAGGTGGCCCTGGCCGTCGAGCTGGGCGTTGTTGGTGCCGGAGGTGTAGTACTGCCGTTCGTGGTTGTTGACGTTGTCGCCGGTCTCGAGCTGCCACTTCGACCCGTCGACGGCGGCGCCCGTGGGGCCGTTGAAGTCGTCGGTGAAGGTGGCCGCTGCTTCCGCCGGGGCCATCGTTAGGGCTTGCTGCCCGAGCAGGAGCAGCGAGCAGGCGGCGAGGAGTGCCGCCCAGCGGTTCTTTTTGGAGGTGGACATCGTTGTCGCCTCTTTCACCGTGGGGAACGGCGTTCCGCGCGCAGCACGGAACGCGGGGAGGGGGAGGTGGCCTCGCATGCCGGGGCGGCGGCAGGCGCGACCGATCAGCCGCCGCTCGCGGTCCTGGGCGGGGTCGGACTTGGCGAGCGTCGGTGGGCGCTTTGTTGTGTCTGGCAACAAAGTATGCATGGTCCAGACAAGCCGGGCAACCGTTGGGTGGTCATTTTTTTTCAACCCGAATTAAGGGGTGGTTGAGGGTGTCACCCGGGTGAGGGAGGTCGGCGGGGTGGCGGCTTCGTCCACAAGTGGGCTGGGGTGTGGACAAGGTGGGCCGGGTGGGGGTTTGGCGCGGCTTTGTGTCGGGTGGGGGCGATACGCTGGAGCGGGGATGGACCCCCTGGGAGGGTGGGTCCTGCTGGGCGGGTGGATCCTGCTGGGTGCCCCGCTCAGTGGGACACAGCGTGGTGTTCGAGCTGTGATCCGATTCTGTTCGCGTTCTTCTGGCACCCCGAAGCCGTCATTGTGACTACGGCCGGCGGCACCGCGTCAAGGCGGGAAAGCGTGCCTTGACCCGGCGCCGCCGGCCGTGTTGGGGCTTCGGATCGGGGTGCCGGGGGAGTCTGGGTGCTCGTCGGTGCCCGTTTTCGTGTCCGCTGCACGTCGAGCAGTTGGTGAGGGGCGGCTTGCGCCGCGGTGGGGCCGCCGCTGCCCGCTACATCCGGCCCGAACCGGCCTGCTGTACCCGGCCCGAGCCGGCCCGCTGCACCCGGCCCGAACCGGTCTGCTGCGCCCGGCGGGAGCTGGCCTGCTGCGCCCGGCCCGAGCCGGCCCGCTGCACCCGGCCCGAACAGGTCTGCTGCGCCCGGCCGGAGCTGGCCTGCTGCGCCCGGCCGGAGCCGGCCTGCTGCGCCCGGCCCGAACCGGCCTGCTGCGCCCGGCCCGAGCCGGTCTGCTGCACCCGGCCCGAACCGGCTCTCAAGCCGCGTCCGAGTTCGGGGCTCCCGGCTTGGCCAGCCTTGATGTCGCTCCCTGCTCCAGCAGGTCCGCCACCGGCAGCGTCGCCGCGCCCGTGGCCACCGCGTCCAGGCCCAGCGATCCCAGCTGGATCGATGTCTGGCTGAACGGGTGCCGCAGCGCGTGCTCGCCCGCCGTCTCGCGGATGCGGGGTAGCAGCTGCTCGCCCAGGGCCAGTCCCGCCCAGCCGCCGATCACTATGCGCTCCGGGTTGAACAAGTTGATCAAGTTCGCGATGCCCGCGCCCAGGTAGCCCGCCGTTTCGTCGAGGACCCGGGCCGCCGTCTTCGACTTCGAAGCCGCCGACAGCAGCGCCGAGAACTGGGCCTGCTCGTCCTCGCCCGTGATGTCCTTCCCCCGCGCCCGGCGGTAGCGCGCCAGGACCGCCCCCGCGCCGATGTACGCCTCCAGGCACCCCCGCGCGCCGCAGCGGCACTCCTGGCCGCCGTACGCGATCGTCGTGTGGCCCCACTCGCCCGCGCTGCTCGTCGACCCGCGGTACGTCGTGCCGTCCGTCACCACCGCCGCCCCGACGCCCGAGCCGATCAGTGCGATCACCGCGTGGCGGGCTCCGCGGCCCGCGCCGAACCACATCTCCGCCTGGCCTTGGGTCTTCGCGCCGTTGTCCACGAACAGCGGCAGGCGGACGCCGGCGTCCGCCAGCAGGGACGCGAACGGCACCCCGTCCCAGCCGACCGTCGGGGCGTGGACCAGCACCCGCGCCCCCTGCTCGACCGTGCCCGGCACGCCGATGCCGACCCCCAGCACGGCCGATTCGTCGATCCCCGCGCTCGCGAACACCTCCCTGAGCCCGGACGTCACCTGCTCGACCGCGGTCGCCGGGTCCGGCGCCTTCGGGAGCGGGTGCTCGACCGTCGCCAGGCGGTTCATCGCCAGGTCGAACAGCTCGACCTTGACCCCCGTCTCCCCGATGTCGACGCCCGCGACGTGCCCGTACGCCGGGTCCACGCGCAGCAGCACCCGGGGGCGGCCGCCGTCCGACTCGACCTGGCCGGCTTCGGTGATCAGGCGTTCTTCGCCCAGTTCGGCGGTCACGTTGCTCACCGTGGCGGCACTCAATCCGGTGAGCTGGCTGAGTTCGTGCCTCGACAGCGGGCCGTCGAAGTACAGTTTCGACAGCAGCAGGGATCGGTTGTGCCGCCGCAGATCGCGGACGGTGGTGCGCTTGCTCGCCATGGGCAACCCATCTAACTTCTTACCGGCTTACGGACAGGATGCCCGATCGCCATAAGTTGTGGCTATGTATTAAGTGGTGAACTAAGTCCCGAACCCATGGTGGCGGGGCCGCGGTCTGGCAGAATCCTCCCGGTGACCCAGGTGGTGCGCCAGACGACCCGTGACCTCAGGCGGCACAACCGCGCGGCGCTGCTCTCCTCGCTCTACCTCCGCGGTCCCGTCAGCAGACTGGAACTGGTAGCTGAATCGGGACTGTCGGCCGCCACCGTTACGAACGTCGTCTCCGAGCTCATCGCCGACGGCGTCGTCGCCGAGGCCGGATCGGTCGAATCGGACGGCGGGCGGCCGCGGACGCTGCTGGCGGTGCGGCCCGGGTTCGGGCACGTCGTGGGGGTGGACGTCAGCGAAACGCACGTCGAAGTCGGCCTCTTCGACTTCGCGCTCGGCACCCCCGGCACCGTGCGCCACCCGCTGGTCGGCACCCGGCTCGACCCGGACGAAGTGGCCGGTCTGGTGCGCACCGGCATCGCCGAAGTGCTCGAAGGCGGCGATCCGGACGCGGTCTTCGGCGTCGGCATCGGCGTGCCGGGCGCGGTCCGCGACGGCGGGATCGTGCACGCGCCCACCCTCGGCTGGCAGGGCGTGAACTTCGCCGAGCTGATTCACCCGCACATCGAAGCGCCCCTGCACCTGGACAACCGCGCGCGCACGCTCGGGCAGGCCGAGGCCTGGCGGGGCGCCGGCCGGGGCGCCGAACGCGCCATCGTCGCCCTGCTCGGCGTCGGCGTCGGGGCCGCCGTCGCGACGGCCGGGCGGTCGCACCCCGGCATCACGACCAGCGAGTGGGGCCACACCGTCGTCAAGGCGGCCGGCGCGGCCTGCCGGTGCGGCTCACACGGGTGCCTGGAGGCCTACGTCGGCACCGAGGCGGTCGTCCGCCACTACGCCGTCCGCGTCGGCAAGGAACCGGTCATCGGGGACGAAAGCGACGGCGAGCTGGCCCGGATCGTCGAGGAGGCGGCCGCCGGCGGGCCGGCCGCCGACGTGCTCGCCGAGACCGGCGAGTACCTGGGCATCGGCATCGCCAACCTGATCAACCTGCTCAGCCCCGATCGGGTGGTGCTTTCCGGCTCGGCCGGGGCGATCATGGGACCGGCGATCCTGCCCGCGGTGCGCGACGCCGTCGGCCGGCACGCGCTGGACTACCTGGCCGAGCGCACCGAGGTCGTCCTCGGCACGCTCGGACCGGAGGCGGTCGCGCTCGGCGCGGCCACCCTGCCGATCGCCCAGCTGCTGGCGAACGGCGGTCGCACCGGCTGAAACCCTTGCCTCGCAAGGAGTAGTTCGATCAACTGGTTCAGACCGCCAGTTCTTTCAGTACTTAAACTTAGGCACAAAAAGTTACCGCCGTGTTATTGACGTGACCGGAGTCACCCGGGTTGACTTCGGGACGTCGTTCGGTCGCCGGCGGTCGGGGCTCGCTACCAGTCGACAGCACGCAAGTCGTCGATGACCAGGAGGAACCGATGCGAGTCAAGCGCTCCATCGTCGCAGCGCTAGTAGCCATCACCGCCTTGAGCGGGCTCACGGCGTGCTCGGGCGGCAGCTCCAACGCCGCCCAGGGCAACCCGGACTCCGTGCTCAACGTCGGGAAGCCGGACGGTCCGCAGGCGGAGAACAACAACCCGTTCCTGGAGACCTCGGCCCTGTCGAACATGGGCTACCGGTGGATGATCTACGAACCCCTGGCCATGCACAACCGCGTCAAGCCCCAGGACCCGGCGAAGCCGTGGCTGGCCACCAAGTGGGACTGGTCGGACAACTTCAAGAAGCTGGTCTTGACCGTCCGTGACGGCGTCAAGTTCTCCGACGGCCAGCCGATGACCGCCGAGGACGTCGCATACACCTTCCAGCTGCTGCGCGACAACAAGGCGCTGAACGTCGACGCCGTCCCGTACAAGGACATCACCGCGGCCGGCAACCAGGTCACCCTGGGCTTCGACAACTCGCAGTTCGTCAACCAGGTCAAGATCCTGCAGACGCTCGTGGTGCCGAAGCACGTCTGGAAGGACGTCAAGGACCCGGCGCTCGACCTGGTGAAGAACCCGATCGGCACCGGCCCGTACACGCTCAAGTCGGCCACCCCGCAGACGATGATCGTCGTGCGGCGCGACAGCGGCTACTGGCAGGAAGCGCCGAAGGTCAAGGAGATCCGCTACACCTCCTACACCGACAACAACGCGCAGGTCAGCGCCCTGGTCAACGGGGCGGCCGAGTGGAGCTTCGTGTTCATCCCGAACTACAAGGCCGTCTACACCAACAAGGACCCGCAGCACTACAAGCTGTGGTTCCCCGCGCAGCTGGCCGTGCACGGCCTGTGGTTCAACACCGAGAAGGCGCCGTGGAACGACGCGAAGCTGCGCCAGGCGGTCAACAAGGTGATCAACCGCGACGACATCTTCAACCAGGGTGAGGCCGGCTACTTCTACCCGAAGAACGACCAGGTGACCGGTATCCCGACGCCGGCGGGCGACCCGTTCATCGCGCCGGAGTACAAGGGCAAGTCGGTCCAGGTCGACGTCGCGGGCGCGAAGTCGCTGCTGACCGGTGCCGGCTACAAGTTCACCGGCGACAAGCTGGCCGACCCGAGCGGCAAGCCGGTCACCATCAAGCTCACCGTCCCGTCCGGCTGGTCGGACTACATCACCGACCTGGAGATCATCAAGGACAACCTGGCCCAGATCGGCATCACGGCCACGGTCGAGAAGATGAACCAGGACGCCTGGATGAAGTCGGTCGACACCGGTGACTTCGAGGGCCTGATGCACTGGACCAACGACGGGCAGACGCCGTACGACATGTACCGCGACGTCATGGACGGCAACCGCTACAAGCCGACCGGCCAGGGCGGCATCAACGGCAACTACGGCCGCTACAAGAACGACGACGCGACCAAGGCGCTCGAGACCTACGCGAACGCCGAGGACGACGCTGCCCGGACCGCGGCCATGGCGACGCTGCAGAAGATCATGATCGAGCAGCAGCCGATGATCCCCACGTCGGCGGCCAACTCCGGCGGCGAGTACAGCACGAAGAACTGGGTCGGCTGGCCGGACGACGCCAACCCGTACGCGCCGGCCCAGCCGACGCTGCGCAACGCGCTCGACATCGTCCTGCACCTCAAGCCCGCGGCCTGACGATGGCGGATTCAGCTGTGACGACCGAGCAGTCCCCCTCCGACCCCGTCGCCGTCGGGTCGGAGGGGGACCTCCCCGTGGTCCTCGAGGCCGCGGGCCTCACCAAGCACTTCCCGGTCCGGCGTCGGGGCCGGGCCGCCCTGACCGGTCCCCGGCGCAGCATCCAGGCCGTCGACGACGTCACCTTGACGCTCCGCCGCGGCCGCGTCACCGCGCTGGTCGGCGAGTCCGGCTCGGGCAAGTCGACGGTCGCGCGCCTGCTCGCCGGCCTCTACCCGCGCACCGGCGGCGACATCCGGCTGCACGGCGAGACGGTGAACGTCAAGCACGGCAGGGCGTTCCGGGCCTACGCCCGGCAGGTCCAGATGATCTTCCAGGACCCGTTCGCGTCGCTGAACCCGGTGCACACCGTGCGCTACCACCTGACGCGGGCGCTGAAGATCCACGGCCGGGCCGGCGAAGACCTCGAGAAGTCGCTGCACGAGCTGCTCGCCCGCGTCCAGCTGACCCCGCCCGAGCGGTACATCGACAAGTTCCCGCACGAGCTGTCCGGCGGCCAGCGCCAGCGCGTCGCCATCGCGCGGGCGCTGGGCGCCGACCCGGAGGCGCTGCTGGCCGACGAGCCGGTGTCCATGCTGGACGTCTCCATCCGGCTCGGCGTGCTGAACCTGCTGCGCGACCTCAAGGAACGCCTGCACCTGGCGATCCTGTACATCACGCACGACATCGCGTCCGCCCGCTACTTCGCCGACGAGACGATGGTGATGTACGCGGGCCGGATGGTCGAAGGCGGCGACAGCGAAACCATCACCCAGCGGCCGGCGCACCCGTACACCCGGCTGCTCATCGAATCCGCTCCCGACCCGGACCGGATCGCGGGTGGTGCCGACCCCGCCGAGACGCCGGCCGAACGCGGGGCCGGCGAACCGCCGAGCCTGATCGACCCGCCGTCGGGCTGCCGGTTCCACCCGCGCTGCCCGGTCGCGATGGAGCGGTGCAGGACCGACCTGCCGCCGCGGTTCGACGTCGGCGACGCACCCGGGCACTGGGCCGCGTGCTGGCTCTACGACGGAGCCGCCCGATGAGGTTCCTGCTGCAACGGTTCGCCTTTTACGTCTTCACCGCGTGGGCCGCCGTCACCATCAACTTCTTCATCCCGAGGCTGATCCCGGGCGACCCGGTGCAGTCGCTGATCGCCAAGAACCAGGGCATGATCAGCGCCGAAGCGATGCAGTCGCTGTACGTCCTGTTCGGACTCGACAAGAACGAAAGCCTGATCTCCCAGTACTTCGACTACTGGGGCCAGCTCTTCCGCGGCGACCTCGGCATCTCGTTCACGTTCTTCCCGACGCCGGTGTCCGACCTGCTGACCGACAGCCTGCCGTGGACGATCATCCTGGTCGGCATCACCACGGTCGTCGGCTTCGCGATCGGCACCGGGCTCGGCGTGGTCGCCGGCTGGAAGCGCGGCTCGTGGGTCGACGGCCTGCTGCCGGTGACGACGTTCCTGTCGTCGATCCCGTACTTCTGGCTCGGCCTGATCGCGCTGACGCTGCTGGCCGGCCCGGGCAGCTTCTTCCCGTCGTCCGGCGGCTACGACCCGGGCACCGTGCCCGGGTGGGACGGCTCGTTCATCGGCAGCGCGATCCAGCACAGCCTGCTGCCCGCGCTGACCATCCTGATCAGCTCGATGGGCAGCTGGATCCTGGGCATGCGGAACATGATGGTCACCGTGGCGTCGGAGGACTACGTCACCGTCGCGCACGCCAAGGGCCTGCCCGAGCGCCGGGTGATGGTCGGGTACGCCGCGCGGAACGCGCTGCTGCCCAGCGTGTCCGGCTTCGCGCTGGCGCTGGGGTTCATCGTCGGTGGCACGCTGCTGGTGGAGATCGTGTTCTCCTACCCCGGCGTCGGCTACCAGCTGTTCCAGGCCGTCGGCTCCCAGGACTACCCGCTGATGCAGGGCATCTTCCTGATCATCACCCTGTCGGTGCTGGTGGCGAACCTGTTCGCCGACGTCGCCTACCTCGCACTCGACCCGCGCACCCGGAAGGAGGGCTGACATGGCCGTACCCGCGGCGGACGTCAAGGCCGCCCAGGCCCTCCCGCTCGAAGCGGTCGCCCGGCGGCGCCGCTTCCGGTTCCTCACCGGCGGCAAGACCGTCACCGGTGTCGCCGTCATCGGCTTCTTCCTGGTGATCGCGATCATCGGCGACTGGATCGCGCCGTACGACCCGTCGGCGCGCAGCAGCGATCTGCTGGAAGCGCCGTCGGGCCGGCACTGGTTCGGCACCACCCACCTCGGCCAGGACATCTTCAGCCAGGTCGTGGTCGGCACCCGCAGCGTCATGCTGGTCGGGCTGGCCGCCGGGATCGTGGCGACGATCCTCGCGGTGATCGTCGGCGTGACGTCCGGGTACCTCGGTGGCACGCCCGGCGAAGGCCTCTCGGCACTGTCCAACGTGTTCCTGGTGATCCCGGCGCTGCCGCTGATCATCATCATCGGCAGCGCGGTGCCCACCGGCGGCGACATCCTGGTGGCGGTGATCATCGGCTTCACGTCGTGGGCGTGGGGTGCCCGGGTGCTCCGGGCGCAGACGCTGTCACTGAGAGGCCGCGAATACGTCGAAGCCGCCCGGGCGACCGGCGAATCGACCTGGCGGATCATCTTCTTCGAGATCCTGCCGAACCTGACCGCGGTGATCGCGTCCAGTTTCGTCGGCACGGTCATCTTCGCCGTGATGTCGGAGATCACCCTCGCGTTCGTCGGCGTCTCCGGGCTGTCCAACTGGAACTGGGGCACGATCCTGTTTTGGGCGCAGAGCCAGCAGGCGCTGGCCCAGGGCGCGTGGTGGTGGTTCGTGCCGGCCGGGCTGGCGATCGCCATCCTCGGCACGGCGTTGTCCCTGCTCAACTTCGGCATCGACGAGTTCGTCAGCCCGCGGCTGCGCGGCAGCGGGAAGGCCCGCGTGCGCGGCGCCGACGGGAAGACGCATCGCATGCGCGTGGGCTTCACGCCCGTGCTCGGGCGGGAGGAAACGCCGTGATGGATCCGGTGCTGGAGATCAAGGGCCTGGACGTCGACTACGGCGTCGGCGACGAGGCCGTGCGCGCGGTCCGGGACGTGCACCTGACGCTGCACCGCGGCGAAGTCCTCGGCCTGGCCGGGGAAAGCGGCAGCGGGAAGTCCACGTTGGCCTACGGGCTGACCCGGCTGCTCGCGCCGCCGGGCGTCATCCGCGGCGGCGAGGTGATCTACCACCCCGCGGACGGCGAGCCCTACGACGTCCTGAAACTGACGGACAAGCAGCTGCGTGACTTCCGGTGGGCGGAAACGTCCATCGTGTTCCAGGGCGCGATGAACTCGCTGAACCCGGTGCACAAGGTGGTCACGCAGCTGGTCGACGTCATCAAGGCGCACGAGCCGCGGACGACGAAGGCGGGCCGGATCGCCCGGGCGAAGGACCTGCTCAAGCTGGTGGGGATTTCGGCCGACCGGCTGGAGGCGTACCCGCACCAGCTGTCCGGCGGCATGCGGCAGCGGGTGATGATCGCGATGGCGCTCGCGCTCGAACCGCGGATCGTCATCATGGACGAGCCGACCACCGCGCTCGACGTCGTCATGCAGCGGCAGATCCTCGGCCAGCTGGTGGAACTGCGGGAACGGCTGGGCTTCTCGGTCCTGTTCATCACGCACGACCTTTCGCTGCTGGTGGAGTTCTCGGACCGGATCGCGATCATGTACGGCGGCCGGATCGTCGAGCAGGCGCCGGCGGCGGACCTCTACCGGGACGCGCTGCACCCGTACAGCCACGGCCTGCTGAACTCGTTCCCCGCACTGCGCGGGCCACGGCGAGAGCTGGCCGGGATCCCGGGATCGCCGCCGGACACCCGCGGGATGCCGTCCGGCTGCGCGTTCCACCCGCGGTGCCCCAAGGCTTTCGAGCCGTGCCCCGACCGCGTGCCGCTGCTGGGCACCCCCGGCGACCCGGCGCGCGAAGTGGCGTGCTGGCTGCACCCCGTCGCCACTGCATGACCGCCGGTGTCCGATACCCCTGGAGGAGAGCCGCCTTGACCGAGACCACAGCCGCGACCGCCGAGCAGCAGGCGCTGATCGACACCCTGCCGCCGGACTTCCGCTGGGGCGTGGCCACCGCCGCGTACCAGATCGAAGGCGCGGTCTCCGAGGACGGCCGGACACCGTCCATTTGGGACACCTTCTGCCGGGAGCCGTGGGCGATCGACAACAACGACACCGGTGACGTCGCCTGCGACCACTACCACCGGATGCCGTCGGACATCGAGCTGGTGCGCTCGCTCGGCGCCGACACCTACCGGTTTTCCGTGGCGTGGCCCCGGGTCCAGCCGCACGGCCGCGGCGGCGTCAACGAGGCGGGCATCGGGTTCTACGACCGGCTCGTCGACGAGACGCTGAGCCGCGGCATCACGCCGTGGCTGACGCTGTACCACTGGGACCTCCCGCAGGAGCTGGAGGACGCCGGCGGCTGGCCGGCGCGCGACACGGCGTACCGGTTCGCGGACTACGCGATGCTGGTGTTCGACCGGCTCTCCGACCGGGTGCGGCACTGGACGACGCTGAACGAGCCGTGGTGCTCGGCGATGCACGGGTACGTGCACGGCGTGATGGCGCCGGGCCGCCGTGACTACGCGGCGGGGCTGCACGCGGTGCACCACCTGCTGCTCGGCCACGGGCTGGCGGTGCAGCGCATGCGCGAGGCCGCCCCGGCGGACACGCAGTTCGGCATCACGCTCAACATGTGCACGGCCGACCCGGCGACGGACTCCCCGGAGGACGTGCGCGCGGCGCGCCAGGCCGACGGCCTCGGCGTCCGGATCTACCTGGACCCGCTGGTCCACGGCCGCTACCCGGCCGACGTCGTCGACGACCTGGCCGCCCGCGGCGTCCGCCTCCCGGTCCAGGACGGCGACCTCGACGTGATCTCCGCCCCGCTGGACTTCCTGGGCGTGAACTACTACTTCGGCCAGCAGTTTTCGGGCGTGGACGACGCGGGGTCGGCCGTCGACGCGGACGGCGTCCCGGCGTCCCGGGTGATCCCGTTCGGCGAGCCGACGACGGCGATGGGCTGGGAGATCCTGCCGGGCAAGTTCACCGAGCTGCTGACCCGCTTGGGCCGCGACTACCCGGGCCTGCCGATGTACATCACCGAGAACGGCTCGGCGTTCGACGACGACCCCGACTCCACCGGCTACGTGCGTGACGACGGACGCACGGCGTACCTGGCCTCGCACATCGCGGCCGTTGCGGCGGCCCGCCAGGCGGGGGCGGACGTGCGCGGGTACTTCGCCTGGTCCCTTTTGGACAACTTCGAGTGGGCGTACGGGTACGCGAAGCGGTTCGGGTTGATCCGGGTGGACTACGAGACGCAGGAGCGGACGATCAAGCAGAGCGGGTACTTCTACCGCGACACTGTCCGGCGGGTCCGCGGCAGCTGACCTTTCGGCGGTAGGGCGCACCCCACCGGAGCGGGGGTGGTGCGCCCCATGGTCCGGCTCCGGGCACTTCCCTAGCGTCGGTCGGGCGAAACCCGACCGGCGACTTGGGGGAGCCATGACCGTCCGCACGGAAGTCAGACCCGCATCCGTCCAGCCGCAACCGAAGTGGTGGCGACGGCCCTGGGTGGCGCCGCTCGCCCTGGTCGTCGCCGTCTTCCTCGCCTACGCCGTGCCGCCCTACCTCACGCTCGATCCCGCGCGGTCGCGGGTTCCGGCGCCCGCCGGGTTCGCCGCGCACTACTGGCTGCTCGTCGCGCACATCGCCTTCGGGACCGTCGCCATCGTCGGGGTGATCCTGCAGATCTGGCCGTGGCTGCGCCGGACGCACCCGGTCGTCCACCGTCGCGTCGGGCGCGTCTACGTCTTCGGCGGGGCCATCCCGGCGGCCGTGATGGCCGCGACGGTCGGCGCGGTGAGCCCGTTCGGGCCGGTCGTCGCCGCGCTCGACGTCGTGGCCGCCGTGCTGTGGCTCGGCTTCACCGTCGCCGGGTGGCGGGCGGTGCGCCAACGGCGGTTCGGCGACCACCGGAAGTGGATGATCCGCAGCTTCGCGATGTGCATGAACACCCTGATGACCCGGGCCCTGTCCCCGGTCGGCTTCCTGGTGGTCATGCCGCGGGGCCTGGACAAGGAGACGATGATCCTCAGCGCCGCCACCGTGTCCGCCGCGCTGAGCGTCCTGACGCTGCTGGTGCTCAGCCAGTGGTGGCTCGACCGGACGCCGAAGCGGTCAGCCAGCGCGCGATGATCGTGCGCTGGATCTCCGACGCCCCTTCGTAGATCCGGGGTGCCCGGACCTCCCGGTACAGGTGCTCCAGCAGGTGCCCGCGCCGCAGCGCGCGGGCGCCGTGGAGCTGGACCGCCGAGTCGACGACGAACTGGGCCGCCTCGGTGGCGAACAGTTTCGCCATCGCCGCGCGGCCGCCGAGGTTCGGCTCGCCCGCGTCGTAGGCACCCGCCGCCGCGTAGACCAGCAGCCGGGCGGCTTCCGTGCGGGTGGCCATCTCGGCCAGCGTGTGGGCCACCGCCTGCTGCTTGATCAACGGGCCACCAAAGGCCTCTCGCTCACCCGTGTGGTCCACAGTGGCGTCCAGGGCGGCCTGGGCCATGCCGACGGCGAACGCGCCGACGCTCGGGCGGAACAGGTCCAGGGTCCGCATCGCCACGGCGAAGCCGCGGTTCTCCTCGCCGAGCAGCTCTTCCCGGCGGACTTCGACGCCGTCGAACGTCACCGTGCCGATCGGGTGCGGGCTCACCAGGTCCAGGTGCTCGCCGCCGAGGCCCGGGCGGTCGGCGGGGACGACGAACGCGCTCACTCCGCGGGAGCCCGCGCCCGGTGTCGTGCGGGCGAACACCGTGTAGAAGTCGGCCTCCGGCGCGTTGGAGATCCACATCTTTTCGCCGGTCAGGCGCCAGCCGTCGCCGTCCGGTTCGGCGGACAACGACAAGGCGGCCGCGTCCGAACCCGCGTCCGGCTCGGTCAGCGCGAACGCCGCCACCGCGTCGCCGGCCGCCACCGCGGGCAGCCACTTCGCGACCTGCTCGTCCCTTCCGGACTGGAGGACGGGGTAGCTTCCCAGTCCCTGCAACGCCAACGCGGTCTCGGCTTCCGTGCTCACCGTGGCGAGGTTCTCGCGCAGGATGCACAGGTCCGTCGCGGCCGCCTGCCGCGACGGCGTCCCCGAGGCGACACCGGGGAAGAGCCGGGCGAGCAGGCCGAGCGCGCCCATCGCCTTCAGCAACGGCCGGTTGACCGCACCCTCCAACCCGGACTCGGCGATCGGGAGCAGCTGCTCGGCTGCCAGCTGCCGCACTTCGGCGGCGAACGTCTGCTGCTCGGGGTTCAGCGTGAACGTCATGACGAAGCTCCCGGTCGCCAGCGGGCGTGGGCGGTGCCGGTGGGACCGGACCGGACGAGGTCGAGACGCGGCTCCGGCCCGTCGGAGCGGCCCGTCTGCGGCTTGCGGCTGCCCGCGGCGAACGGCTTCGGCCACGGCAACGGGTACCCTTGCTCGGCGGCCGCGTGCAACGTCCACTGTGGATCGTAAAGGTGGGTCCGGCCCAGCGCGCAGAGGTCCGCGCGCCCGGCCAAGATCAACGAGTTCACGTCGTCGTAGGACGAGATCGCGCCGACCGCGATCACCGCGATCCCGTACTCCTCGCCGATTTCGTTGCGGATCCGGTCGGCGTAGGGCGTCTGGTAGCTGCGGCCGTGCTGCGGGCGCTCCTCGCTGACGACCTGGCCGGTCGAGACGTCGATGCCCGCGGCGCCGTGGGCGGCGAACGCCCGGGCGATCTCGACCGCGTCGTCGGCGTCGATGCCGCCCTCGCACCAGTCGGTGGCCGAGATCCGGACCGTCATCGGCCGCTCGGCCGGCCACGCGGCCCGGACCGCGTCGAAGACTTCGAGGGGGAAGCGCAGCCGGTTCTCGAGCGAGCCGCCGTAAGCGTCCGTGCGCTGGTTCGTCAGCGGCGAGAGGAAGGACGACAGCAGGTAGCCGTGCGCGCAGTGGAGTTCGAGGACGTCGAACCCGGCCCGGGCCGCGGCTTCGGCACACGCGACGAACTGGTCACGGATCTCCGAGAGCTCCGAAGTGGACAGCTCGCGCGGAACCTGGTTCCGGTCCGAATAGGGCAGTGGCGAAGGGGCGCACACCTCCCAGTTGCCGGTCGGCAGCGGCTCGTCGATGCCGTCCCACATGAGTTTCGTCGAACCCTTGCGCCCGGAGTGTCCCAGTTGGACGCCGATGCGCGCGGGCGTCTGCGCGTGGACGAAGTCGACGATCCGCTTCCACGCGGCTTCCTGCTCGGCGGTGTAGAGACCGCCGCAGCCGGGCGTGATCCGGCCTTCGGGGGAGACACAGACCATCTCGGTCATCACCAGCCCGGCGCCGCCGAGGGCCTTGCTGCCCAGGTGCACCAGGTGGAAGTCGCGCGGCACACCGTCCACAGCGGAATACATGTCCATCGGCGACACGACGATCCGGTTGGGCAGCTCCAGCTCGCCCAAGGAGAACGGCTGGAACATCGGCGGCCGCGACGTGGTTCCGAGCGAACGTGCGAACCAGTTGTCGAGCTCGGTGGCGAACTCGGGGTCGCGCAGGCGGAGGTTGTCGTAGGTGACGCGGCGGCTGCGCGTGAGGATGTTGAACGCGAACTGCGGCGGCTCCTGGTGGGCGTACTGCGCGATGTTCTCGAACCACTCCAGGCTGGCCTGCGCGGCCCGCTGCGTCGACGTGACGACCGGCCGCCGCTCCAGCTCGTAGGCCTTCAACGCCTCCGCGACGCCGTCGTTTTCGTGCAGGCACGCGGCCAGCGCGAGCGCGTCCTCCATCGCCAGCTTCGTGCCCGAGCCGATCGAGAAGTGCGCGGTGTGCGCGGCATCGCCGAGGAGGACGACGTTCTCGTGCACCCAGGTCTCGCAGCGGACCGTGCCGAACGAGACCCACTTCGAATTGTTCGCCATGATCTGGTGGCCGTCGAGCACGTCGGCGCACAGCTCGCGGATCAGCGCGATCGACTTCTCGTCGCTCTCGCCCGGCTTGAGCGCGGTGGCCGCGATCGGGCCGAACGTCCGCTGCCAGACGTCCTCCTGCACCTCGAGGATGAACGTGCTGCCGTCGCGGCCGTACGGGTAGCCGTGGATCTGCATGATCCCGGCCGGCGTTTCGAGGACGTAGAACTTGAAGGCGTCGAACACCAGGTCCGTGCCCAGCCAGATGTACCGGCACCGACGCGTCTCGACGCTCGGCCGGAACGTCTCGGCGTACCGGTTCCGGACGGCGGAGTTGACCCCGTCGGCCGCGACGACCAGGTCGTAGCCGCTCAGGTCGGTGGGGGCGTCCTCGCGGAAGTGCAGGCCGACGCCGAGCTCGCCGCAGCGGCTCTGCAGGATGCCGAGCAGGCGTTTGCGGCTCATCGCCGCGAAGCCGTGGCCGCCCGAGGTGGTGACCGTGCCGCGGTAGTGGACGTCGATGTCGTCCCAGCGGGCGAATTCGGCCTTCATGGCTTCGTGGACGGCCGGGTCGGCGTGCTCGATGCCGCCGAGGGTCTCGTCGGAGAACACGACGCCGAAGCCGAAGGTGTCGTCGGGCGCGTTGCGCTCCCAGACGGTGATTTCGTGGCCGGGACCGAGCTGTTTCGCGAGCGCGGCGAAGTACAGACCCGCCGGGCCGCCACCGATGACCGCGATTCGCACGCCGTCCAGGGTATGTCGTGACGACTACGACCGTCAATAACGCGAAAGATGGCGTACCGTGTCCGGCATGGAACGCATCAACCCGCCGGAGCTGGGCAAGCCGTCCGGGTTCTCGCACGCGGTGGTGGCCGAAGGGCGGGTGGTCTTCCTCGCCGGCCAGACCGCGCTGGACGCGTCGAACAAGATCGTCGGCGACGGTGTCGTCGAGCAGTTCGAACGCGCGCTCGGCAACCTGCTGGCGTCCCTGCGAGCCGCCGGCGGCTCGCCGGCGGACCTCTGCAGCGTGACGATCTACATCGTGGACATGGAGGATTACCGGGCCCACGCGCGCGAGATCGGCCGGGTCTGGAAGCGGCTCGCGGGCACGGAGTACCCGGCGATGGCGGGCATCGGCGTGTCCCGGCTGTGGGACGAGGAGGCCCTGGTCGAGGTGCAGGGCTTCGCGGTGCTCAGCCGAGGTTGATCGCCTTGGCGACGAACGCGCGGGCCGGCGTCTCCAGCTTGGCGTGCAGCTCGAAGAACAGCTCGGCCGCGCGGACGCCGGACCAGCCGCGGGGCAGGAACTCCGCGGGCAGGCCGGGGTCGAGGTAGGGCATCCGCCGCCAGCCGGTCAGCACGCGGACGTAGTCGGCGAAGGCCTGCTCCTCGGTCACGGACTTGCGGCGCAGCGCCGGGCCGTGTTCGTCGAGGAACGTCGTGTACAGCTCGTCGAGGCGGTCGAGGTCCCACCACTGGCGGACCTTCGCCGTGATGTCGCCGAAGGCCAGGTGGTCGGCGCGGAACAGGTCCGCGTACCCGGCCAGGCCGAGCCGGGTGAGCGCTTCTTCGGTCGCCGCGTGCAGGTGGGCCGGGGCGATCCAGACGCCGGAGGCCGCGGTGCCGAAGCCCATCCGGGCGAGCTGGGTGCGCAGCAGGTGCCGCTTGTGGCGTTCGGTTTCGGGCACCGAGAACACCGCGAGCAGCCAGCCGTCGGCCGGGGTCGCGCGCCCGCGCCGGAAGATCCGCTCGTCGCCCTCGCGCAGGATCTCGCGGGCTTCGTCGGACAGCTCGTAGCCCGCCGTCGCGTCGCGGCGGACCGCTTCGAGGATCCCGCGCCGCTTCAGCCGGGAGATCGACGAGCGCACCGCGGGCTCGTCGACGCCGACGGCGGCCAGCAGGTCGATCAGCGAGGCGACGGAGAGCCAGCCGCCCTCGGTGCGCGAGTAGAGGCCGTACACCGTCACGATGAGCTGGCGAGGCTGGGCGGACCGGCCGGAGCCGTCCAGTTCGGTTGCCTCGGGTACGGCCGTCATCGCGCCACAATAACGAACGCCGGGCAACCTGGGGATATGCGTTTGGGAGCAGTTTGGAACTGGCGTTCGTCACGTCGTCGTTCGGAGTGTCCGGGAGCGACTGGCCGTTGCGCGCTTCGTCCCACGTCTATCCCCACGCGATCACCCGGCCCGCAGCGTCTTCTTGCCGCTGAGCGCCGCGCGCAGGAGGTTATCGGACGGGCCGCCCAGGCGTAGATCGTGCGCGACTTCCTCGATCCGAAGTCGGCGCCGGCCGCCGTCGACGAGTCGAAGACGACACGGAAGCGGTGAACGCACGCACAAGCCCCACCCTGCCACGCGGGGGGTGAGCTTCTGTGTTGTTCTGGAGCCGGACGTCCCGCTACAGCGGCTTGGCCAGTTCGCGTCGCCCATCGTCGGTGAGTACGTAGTATCGGTGGGTCTTGGCGGGCTCGTCCCAGCCGTCGACGAGCCACCCGCGGTCCTGCAGCTGGTTCAGCATCGGGTAGAGCCGCCTGCTGTGCACCTGCGCGTCGCGGCGCAGGTCTTCGGGGTAGAAGCGTGTTTCGGCTTCTCCTGCGAGCAGTACCGCCACCAGCCTGCGCATTTCCCGGGTCGACCGCATGGGTCGATCCTAGCTCTCGTCGTCCTGCGTGGGCGGGCCCTGCGACCAGCGGAACAGGCTCGATCGGTAGCCGGCGCCGGGGTGGGTCGGGCCGGTTGGCTGCGGCGGGGGATAGCTTCCCGCCGAGCCTCCGAAGGCCACGTTGCCTGCTTGGCCTCCGGCGAGGCAGCTGCGGCGGTCGCGTCGGCGAAATTTCGGCCTCTTCGGCATGGCGTCTCCTAGCGCTTCGGCGGTTTCGGTTGGATCGGCCGGGGCTGTGGGCCGGGGTTGCCGCGGGTGGGTGACGCGGGCGTGTCCTTGCCCGGCCCTGGCCTCGTCGGTCCTGGTCCAGCGGGGTTCCGCGGCATCGGCCTTCCTCGGTTCGGTGTGCGGAGCAGGTGGAACCCGGCCGACGCGCCGATTGAGGGCAGCGCGCCGGCCGAGGGCTCAGCGGGTTTGCCGCATGTGCTGCTGCGGGATGCCACGCTCGCGGCGGTAGACCGAATCGCAGCGCGGGCACGCGGTCGGTACTCCGTGGTCGCGGCGCTGCTCGTGCGGCAGGAACGTGGCGGATGCGGTGGCGCCGCAGAGCATGGTGATGCCCTGGCCGGGCTGCGGGATGCCGGAGAGCCGGGTCCGGTGCCACTCGCCGTTGATGACCGGGTGGATGGCCTCGAAGTCGATGTAGATCACCGCGCTCATCGGGTATCCCGCTCCGAATCGAACGCCCGGAGGGAGGCGGCTGCGTCCTGCCGGTCTTTGTCGGTCATCTCGGCGCTCGACCTGAGCTGTCGCCATCTCGCATCGTCACGAGGTTGACGCTAGGAGCGATAATGGCTGGTAGGAGGAGCCCGAGGAGGTGGCCATTCGCAAGAGGTGGCCAGAACTGGGGGCCAGGGCGATGGTGGCCACCTGTCATGGCGCGAACCGCGAGGAGCACGAGTGGAGCAGCAAGGGGTCGGCGCACTGCTCCGAACCGAGCGCAAACGCGCCGGCCGCTCTCAAACCGATCAGGCCGAGGTGCTTTCCGCGATTGCGGGGCGGGCCGTCACGCGCAACGAAGTATCGCGGTGGGAGTCCGAGCGACGACTGCCCACCCCGTTCTGGCAAAGGCATATCGCTGCGAGCTTCGAAGTCGGTGTGCAGGAGATTCAGGTCGCGGTCACGATGACGCGAACAGAACAGCGGAAGGCGAAGGCAGGAGAGACAGTGCGGCGGCGTGAGTTCATCGGAGCAATGGCCGCGCTGGCAATTCCGCTCGCCCACACCGAACAGCAGGCCGGGCGTCGGATCGGGCAATCCGACATCGACGAGCTGCGCCGCCGAACTGCGCGCCTCCGTCGCCTCGACAACATAATGGGCGGCGCCGAGACCTTCCCGGTGTACTCCGCTGAAGTCGACTTCACGCAGCGGCTGCTTCGCGAATCCAGTCACTCGATCGACATCGGCCAGCAGCTACTCGCCCTCCTGGCCGAGCAGCAGCAACAGGCTGGCTGGGCAGCGTTCGACCACGGCCGGCATGCCATTGCTCAGCGGCTCTACAGCGACAGCCAGACAGCCGCCGAGGAAGCCGGAGCTCTCGACTTGGCTGGGAACGCCCTGGCCTACGCCGCCTATCAGCGGACCACCACGGCGCAGAGCGGCACCGAGCTGGCGAGCAACTCGTGCGAGGTCGCACGGCCGATGGCCACGCCGAAGGTGAGCGCCCTGCTGTTCGACCGGAAGGCGTGGGCTCACGCGACCGCGCGCGAGCCGCAGGAGGCCGACCGGGCGCTGAACGAGGCCCGCGAAGCTCTCCACTCGCGTGCCGACCGGGCGGACCCGGACTGGGTGTTCTGGGTCGACGAGGCCGAGATCGACATCATGGCCGGCCGCTGCTGGACCGAGCTTCGCCGACCGCTGCGGGCCGTGCCGGTGCTGGAGCGCGTGCTTGCCGGGTTCGACGACACGCATGCCCGCGACAAGGCGCTGTACCTGACGTGGCTCGCCACGTCCTACCTGCACGCCCACGAGGTCGAGCAGGCTGCCGCGACCCTCGGACGCGCGGCGGACCTGGCCGCTGGTGTCGGCTCGATCCGCCCCGCCGCCCGTATCCAGGCCATCGCCCGCCAGCTGACGCGGTACCGCTCGACGCCGATGGTCGGCGACCTCCTGGCCCGGCTCGAGGTCTAGCGCGGCCGGGTGGACTCCTCCGCCCACGCCAGGTAGTCAGCCGAGCCGCGCACCAGCTCGACGGCCGTGACCTCCGGTTTGTCCCACGGGTGGTTCGCGACGATGTGCGCCTCCAGCTCGCTGTACCGCACGTCCGTGGTTTTGAACGTCACGTTGAACTCTTCGCCCTTTCCACTCTCGCCGAGGTGCCAGAAGAACGACGTGACCGGGCCGATGACCTGTGCTGTGCCGGCGAGCCGGGCGGCGACGGCCGAGCCCGCCAGCTTCTCACCGGATTCACGATCTGGGGTTGCTGTCGTCACGACAAGATGAACGGTCATGACCCGAGCCTAGGGGCGACCGGACCGTGGTCAGCCGGCTACGCCGTGATCGTCGGCGGGCACGGTGAACACCACGGCCGGCACGACCGCGGCGGCGACCGGCACGATCACCAGCGCCCGGATCAGATGTTCCGGACCGAGTAGGTGACCGTGAGCTGATCGAGCGCGGCCTGCAGCACGGGGCGTCGTTGAGTGCGCGGGTCTGCGCGATGTCGCCGACGGTAGGTGCCACTGGTCCAGTGATCGCGCCACGATGGCAACTCCGGCCCCGATCGCTCCGCTACGATTTCGCCGCGATGCTGCCAGCCACCAAGGGGATCTTCGACCGGCTCACCCGCCGGGGCCGCCTGATGACCAAGCGGGCCTGCGACCGGCAGGGCCACGTGCTGCGCTCCGGGCGCTTCCTCTTCCGCACCCCGACCGCGTGGGAGTACGCCGCCGCCGTGGCCGGGGGCAGCGATCCGGCCGCGCAGCGGTGGCTCGGCTGGCAGCGCGACTCGATCGTCGCCGAGCCGGCGCGGGCGGACGCGCTGCGGGTCGTGCCCGGCACCGGCCCGGACTGGGCGTCGCCCGATCCTCAGTCCGTCGACCTGGTGATGATCGACCTCGAGGCCAACCGCTGCGCCGGGCTGGTGAGCGTGCACACCGGTGAGGACGGCGGCCCGGAGACCGGCGGCTACCTCGCGCCCGCCTACCGCGGCCGCGGGTACGGGCGGGTGCTCTTCGCGGCCGGGCTGACGCTGGCGCACGACCACCTCGGCCTGGCGCGGGTGCGGGCCGGCGCCGAGGTCGGCAACTTCGCCAGCGCGCGGTCGCTGGAGGCCGCCGGGCTCGCCCGCGTCGCCGGCCCGCCGACGTACCGGCTGCCGGACGGCCGGGTCACCGAGGCGTGGTGGTTCCAGCACGACGTCCCGCGCCCGGCGCGCTGTGCCGGCCCGCAGGCGAAGTGGTTTCCGGCGGCTTCGGTGCTCTAAAACTTCGGCTGTCGCCGACGTTTTCCGCGGCTAACTTCGCGGCATGACTTCGCTTTCCGCTCCGGTTCCGCCCGTGCCCCTCGACGTCCGTCCGGGGAGCGTTGCCTGGCTGCGCGCGTCCGTGGCCCGCTTCAGCAACGGCGCCGACCACGTCCGCCGCCGGGCGCTCGCCGTGGCCGCGCTGGCTTCGGTCGACGCGGATGCGTTGCAGCACAAAGCGTTCTCGCGTACCCGCCGGATCGTCGCCGACCTCGAAAGCGTCGACGTGATGGCCGGGATCGCCCGGCCGGTGCCGGTCGGCGTGCTCGCCGAGGCGCTGGGCCTGCCGGACGTCTCGGCCGACGTGGTCGGAGTCGCGGCGGCCTACCACCCGCACGTGGAGCCGGATGCGGCGGCCGAAGCGGCGTCGACGCGGCTGGTGGGGGTCTGCGGCGGGCCGACCGAGCTCGCGGCGGCCCGGATCGGCCTGCTCGTCCAGGCCTGCGACGCCACGGCGGGCCTGATCGGCAACGGGCTTTTCGCGGCACTGACCGGGAAACCCGCCGAGCAGCCGGTGCTCGCCACGCGCCGCCGGATCGGCGGCGAGGACGTCGCGGTGTCCCTCGCCGGGACGCCGTTCGGGGCGGGGCCGCGCGCGTGCCCGGGATCGCGCCACGCCCTCGCCCTCGCCGCCGGCGTTCTCGAGGCGTTGCGCGGGTTTCGCCTGACGGAAACGGAAATCTCCTGGGTTCCGGCGCCGAATCTCCGGATGCCCGCGGTCCTGCGGGTGACCCGCGGGTGACCTGCCGCGGCCTTCTGCTAAGACTTACCGCGTTCATTTCTCGGGGGAAGGCGGGGAATTGCTGTACTTCAACGGCCTGCTCGGCATCGTCACGTTCGGACTGTGGATCTTCTGCCTGGTCGACGTGATCACCACGGACGAGTCGTCGTGCCGCAACCTGCCGAAGGGGCTGTGGCTGCTGCTCGTCCTGGTGGTGCCGCTGGTCGGCTCGATCATCTGGCTGGTGGCGGGCCGTCCGGAGCAGGTGACGCGGGCGCGCGGCCCGTACGAGCGCCACTCGCCGGCCTTCCCGGAGTACGACCGGCCGGGCCGGTTCGCGGCGACCAACCCGGAGGACGACGAAGAATTCCTCCGCAGGTGCCGGGAACGCGCGGAAGCCCAGCGCAAACTGGCCCGCGAAAAGCGCGGCGACGAATAACGCGCCTCAGCAGGTCGGGCCGTCGCAGGTCCCGCGTTCGTAGGCTTCGAGGGTCGAGATCACCAGCTGCCGCTCGGCGGGGGTCAGCGGCGTCAGCGCGTCGCTCCAGGCCCGCGCGCCGTTGGCGAGCCAGGCGTCGACCGCCGGGCGCTTGTCCTCGGTGATGCTGACGATCGTGCGGCGGCGGTCGGCCGGGTCTTCGTCGCGGTTCAGCACGCCCTGGCGGCTGAGGTCGCCGACCATCAGGCTCGCCGTCGTCGGGGCCACCTGGAGGCGGGTGGCCAGCTCGGTGACCGTCATCGGGCCGTCGAAGAGCAGGTACGACAGCAGCGAGAGGTGCCGCGGCGCCAGCGCGCAGCCGTCCAGCTCCGCCGGCACCGGCGTCCGCTTCGCCCGGCCGACCAGGCGCGGCATGAGCAGCAGGAGCTGCCGCACGCCGTCCTCGACACTCGGTCCGGCCTCCGTTGACACCGCTCACCTCCGATCGGTAGCTTTGCTTGCAAAGCAAACGCTTCGGCCCGGCCGAGCCTACCTCGCGTCCGGTCGAGCGTACCGGCCAGAAACAGGGGATCCCATGACCACGCCAGCCGACATGAACGACTTCAACAAGCAGGTAGTCGAGGAGTTCCGGGCCAACGAAGGCAAGGTCGGCAACTACTTCGAGGGCAAGAACGTGCTCTTGCTCACCACCATCGGCGCGAAGACCGGGGCGGAGCGCCTGTCCCCGCTCGTCTACACCAAGGACGGCGACCGCTACGTCGTCGCCGCGTCCATGGGCGGCGCGCCGAAGAACCCGGCCTGGTACCACAACCTGGTCGCCAACCCGAAGGTCACGGTCGAGGTCGGCACCGAGACGTTCGAGGCCACGGCCACGGTGATCACCGACCGCGCCGAGCGCGACCGCCTGTACGCGGGCATGGTGGCGCACGCCGAAGGCTTCGCGGAGTACGAGACGAAGACCGACCGGCTCATCCCGATCGTGGTCCTCGAGCGCTAGCGGCGAGGTCCGGGGAGGCCGGGGGTGACGGCTTCCGGTCGTGCGGTGGGAACCGCTCCACCCCTCCGGAGGCCGCCCTCACCCCTGGTCCGGCTTACGGGCCGCGCGGGCCCGGCGTTTGCCCTCGTGCATCGCCACCACCCGCGCGATCGGGATCGTGTGGCCCTCCTCGACCAGGTCCGCGGGCAGCACGAACGGCTCCGGCATCTCCTCCGTCCACGGGTCGCCGCCGGCCAGGAGGTCCGGGGCCGTGTGCACCGTGAAGTCGGCCGGCGCCACGGAATCGACGTCGGCCCAGCGGACCGGGAACGACACCGGGGCGCCCGGGCGGTGGCGCGGGCTGTAGACCGAGACGACCGTGGCGCCGCCGGCCCGCGTCGAATCCAGGAACACCTTGCCCTCGCGGCGCTCGACCACGAACTCCGTCGTGCCCAGTTCCGGGTCGATCCGCTCGGCCCGGGCCGCGACCGCGCGGGTCGCCGCCGCGATGTCCTCCGTCGCCTGCCCGGGCGCGAGCGGCACGAAGACGTGGACACCCTTGGAGCCGCTGGTCTTCACCGCGCCGTCGAGGCCGTCCTTGCGCAGTGCCTCCCGCACCAGCTTCGCGGCCCCCACGGCCAGTGAGAACGGGGCGTCCGCGGGCGGGTCGAGGTCGAGGATCAGGTGCGTCGGCCCGTTCGCGGGCTCGCCACGGAACAGCGACGTGTGGTACTCGATCGCGCGCTGGTTGCCGAACCAGATCAGCGTGCGCAGGTCGTTGCAGAGGCCGTAGGTGACTTCGCGGCGCGAGCGGTCGGCCCACAGCGCCCGGCGCGCCACCCACTCCGGCGTGTACTTCGGCAGGTTCTTCTGCATGAACGGCCCCTGGCCGCGCAGCACCCGCACGACGCTGAGCAGCCGGTCGTGCAGCTCCGGCAGCATCCGCCCGGACACCGCTTCGAGGTAGTCGAGCAGCTCGCGCTTGGTGACCTTCGCGCCGGGGAAGACCTCCTGGTCGAGACTGCTCAGCTTGACGCCGTGCCACACCTCATCACCGCTCATCCGCCCTACCCTCGTGGTCCCGCGGGAAGCGGTCAACTCTCAAACAGGCGGACGTCCGGCGCGCAGCCGCCACCGCAGATCCTGCAGGCAGAGGTTGAACGGGAACCGCCGCAGCGGCCCGGGCAGCACGCGGACGACCCGGCCGAGCGCGCCGAGCAGCGCGTCGAACCGGCGTTGGTCGGCGGCGGTCCAGGGCAGCCGCATTTCGTCGCGGAAGCGCTGCGGGAGGAAGCCGGTGGTGACGAACCGGTGGAACCGCCGCCCGGGCACGGCGAAGACCGGCGGCAGGAACTCCAGGTCGACGATCCGGGTCAGGTAGCGGCGGACCGGGTCGTCGATGCGCACCTCGGCCAGCCCGCCGGCCCAGTACTCCGCGAAGGCCGCCCGGTCCGCGGGCCACATCTCCGGCCGCACTTGCAGCGTGGTGCCGAAGACGGCGGCCTCGGCGTAGAAACGCTCGGCCTCGCCGCCGAAGAACGCCAGGTAGACGTCTTCGAACCCCTTGTACAGGCAGGCCGCGACCCACAGCTGGAGGTCGGTGTCGAAGGCGTCGTAGGCGACCGGGCTCGACGCCGTCGAGCGCACCTGCGCGTGGGCCCGGTTGACGCCCTGCCGGTAGGCCGCGCGCTCGGCGTCGGTGCCCATCGTCGCGACCGCCAGGTAGGTCAGCGTGGTCCGGGTCCGCTTCACCGGGTGACGGAAGAGGTTGCCGCTGTCGACCCGGCTCTCCAGGACGCCGTGCCCGACGGGCGCGCGGGACAGCTGCATGATCACGTTCGCGCTGCCGGCCAGCAGCCCGGCGCCGATGACGGCGTCGCGGAGGGCGGTCTCGGTCATCACCCGAGAGAACGCCGCTGTTGACGACCTGTCAAGAGCGGTAAGCCGCCCGGGCGAACGCGATCAACGCCCGCGCGGCCGGGCTCAACGGCCCTTCCGTCCGCCAGGCCAGCGCGAGCGCACCCCGCAGCCCCGGCCCGCCGAGGCCGATGATCCGCAGCTCCGTCTGGTGGTACCGGGCCAGCGACTCCGGCACGATCGCCACCCCGAGCCCGCGCACCGCCAGCTGCACCAGGACGTTCGGGTCGGCCGCTTCGAACGCGATCCGCGGCGTGCGCCCCTCTCGGGCGAACGCGGCGTCCAACGCCGTGCGCAGGCCCGTCCCCTTCGGCAACGCCATCAGCGCCACGCCGTCGAGCTCGGGAATGCCGACTTCGTCCCGGTCGGAGAGCGGGCCGGACGCCGCGGTGACGGCCAGGAACGGCTCCTCGAGCAGCACCTGCGTCCCGATGCCGGGTGGCGGCGCCGTCGAGATGCCGACGACGGCGAGGTCGAGCCGTCCCTCGCGCAGCCCGGCCAGCATGGTCTCGGAATCGGCCTCCGACAGCGTGATCTCCACCGCCGGGTACCGCTCGTGGAAGCCGGCCAGCAGGTCGGGCAGCCCGACCGGGCCCGCCGACGTCACCATGCCGATCGCGACCTGCCCGCGGACCAGCCCGGCGAGCTCCTCGACGGCTTCGCGCACCCCCTGGACCGCCGCGAGCGCGGCCCGGGCGTGCGGCAGGGCCGCGGCGCCGACGTCGGTGAGCCGGACCGTCCGGCCGGAGCGGTCCAGCAGTTGCTGCCCCAGCTCCCGTTCCAGGCGTTTGACCTGGGCGCTCACCCCGGGCTGGGCGACGTGCAGCCGCTCCGCCGCGCGCGTGAAGCTGCCTTCCTCCGCGACGGCGACGAAGTAGGCGAGCTGGTGCAGTTCCATAAGCGTTGATTCTAGTCCGCAGAAAAACCAGATCTTGGACTTCTGATCGAGTCCGTTCGAAGCTGGAGACAGCGAACGAAAGGACTCGAGATGCACCTCCTCCGCCCCGGTCAGGACGGCTACGCCGAAGAAGTCGCCGGTTTCCAGACGGCGGTGCCCACCTCGCCCGCGGCCGTCGTGGCCGCCGAAAGCGCCGAGGACGTCGTCGCCGCGGTGCGCCACGCCGCCGAGCACCGCCTGTCCGTCGCGGTCCAGGCCACCGGGCACGGCCTGACCGCGGGCACCGACGGCGTCCTGATCAGCACCCGCCGGATGACCGGGGTCGAGATCGACGCCGCGGCCCGCACCGCCCGGGTGGCGGCGGGCGCCCGGTGGGAAGCGGTGATCGAAGCCGCCGGCCGGCACGGCCTGGCGCCGCTCAGCGGCTCGTCGCCCGACGTCGGCGTCGTCGGCTACACGCTCAGCGGCGGCTTCGGGCTGATGGCCCGCCGGTACGGCCGCGCCGCCGACCACGTCCGGGCCATCGACGTCGTGACCGCCGACGGCGAACTGCGGCGCGCCGAGCCGGGCTCGGAGCTGTTCTGGGCGCTGCGCGGCGGCCGCGACGGCTTCGGTGTCGTCACGGCCATCGAGTTCGAGCTCCTGCCGGTGCGCGAGCTCTACGGCGGCAGCCTCACCTTCGGCGGCGCCGACGTGCCTGCCGTGCTGCGGGCGTGGCGGACGTGGTCGGCGGCCGCGCCGGACGCGCTGACGACGTCACTGGCCATGATCCGGTACCCCGACCTGCCGGTGGTGCCCGAGCCGGTGCGCGGACGGCACGTCGCCCAGGTCCGGATCGCCTACCTCGGTGAGGACGGCGACGACCTCGTCGCGCCGCTTCGGGCCGTCGCCCCCGCGCTGACCGACACCGTGCGGCGGATGCCGTTCACCGAGTCGGGCTCGATCGCGGCCGAGCCGCGGCAGCCGCACGGCTACCACGGCACCAACGCGACCGTCTCCCAGCTGAACGACGCCGTGCTCGACGCGATCGTCGAGCACGCCGGCCCGGGTGCGGCCGCGCCGCCGGTGCTGATCATCGACCGGCTGGGCGGCGCCCTCGCCCGCACCCCGGAGACACCGGGCCTGGGCTGGGACCGCTCGGCCGAGTACGTCGTCCGCGCCTTGTCGGTGGTCGGCGACGACGGTGTCGCGGCGGTCCGGCGCGCGCACGCGAAGCTGTTCGACGCGCTGGCGCCGTGGACGACCGGACGGCTCCTGCCGTTCGTCTACGGCGAGCACGCGCCGGAGGAGCTGGCGGACGGCGTTTTTCCGCCCGCCGACCTGCGGCGGCTCCGGGAGCTCAAGCAACGGTACGACGCCGGGAACGTCTTCCGGGCGGGATGAGGAGGGCACCCGGCCGCAAACGGGCGGCGCCATATACTCGCCCGGGCCTGGTCACACCGTTAGGGGAACCGTTTTGCGCACGATGAGCCACGAGGACTACCTCGGCATGCGGCGGTTCCCCGGGCTCGACGGCCTGCGCGCGCTCGCCGCGACGATGGTCGTCTTCTTCCACTTCGGCGGGCCGAACTGGACGTGGCTTTCGGGCTGGGTCGGCGTCTACCTCTTCTTCGTGCTGTCCGGGTTCCTGATCACCACGCTGCTGCTGCGCGAGCAGGACCGGACCGGCCGGATCTCGCTGTCGAACTTCTACATCCGGCGCGTGTTCCGGATCCTGCCGCCGTACCTGGTGATCCTGGGCGGGATCGTCGCGTTCGTCATCCTGCGCGGCGAGTTCCACTCCCGCGACTTCCCGCAGGCGCTGAAGTACTACCTGACGTTCCTGAACGAGTTCCTGCCGGCGGCCACCACCGGCACGGACAACTTCTTCAGCGGCTCGTGGACGCTGGGGATCGAGGAGAAGTTCTACCTGGTCTGGCCGTTCCTGCTGGTGGCGATCGGGGTCGGCGCGGCCAAGCGCAAGTTCCTGCTGGTCGGCGCGTCGATGGTGGCCCTGCTGGCCCTGGTCCCGCCGACCACCGGCGGCTTCGTGCTGAACGAGTCCCAGACGGCGATCTACCGCTCGACGATCCACTACTTCATCCTGGCGGGCGGCTGCCTGCTGGCGATCCTGCTGCACTACCGCCGCGGGTACGCGCTGCTGAAGCCGCTGACGCACCCGCTGGCGGCGATCCCGATCGTGGCGGCGTTCGCGCTGCTGCACACGAACTTCGACGACCTCTGGCACGAGACGCGCAACAACCTGTGGCTGCTGGTCGCGTACGCGGCGCTGACGATGCTGCTGCTGATCGTGCTGGTCAGCCCGGGTCCGCTGCGCCGGCTGCTCAGCACGGCGCCGATGCGGTTCGTGGGTGAGCGGTCGTACTCGCTGTACCTGCTGCAGGGGCCGGTGCACTTCGCCGTCGTGCAGGCCGTGCCCGGGCTCGCACCGCACCGGACCGTCTCGGCGCTGACGGTGTTCATCGTCGGCCTGGCGATCGCGGACCTGATCCACCGCTGGGTCGAGAAGCCGCTGATCGACGTCGGCAAGCGGCTCATCGCCGGCAAGGAAGCCCGGCGCGCGGAACGGCAGGAAGCCGGGCGTCCCGCCGAGCTGCGCGCCGAGCCCGCACCGGTCGGCTCCTGAGCCGGCCCCGTTCGGCGATCAGGCGGCCTGGTTGTGGCCGTAGCCGAGCGGACGGCGCAGGGTCGCGCGGGAGAGCGTGATGATCCGGGCAGGCTCGACGCGGTGGCGGGCCAGCCAGCCGACGTCCCGCCCGAACGACCACGTCAGCGACGCCAAGGCGAGGGCGACCGCGGCGAACGTCACCGGCAGCGGCAGCAGGGCTGACACCGCGACCACCAGCACCACGCCCTGCACGGCCGCGACCGTCTTGCGGGCCATGCTCGGGTACAGGGGTGCGGTCAGCCACGGCATGGTCCACGACGCGGCGACGAACACGTACCGCATCAGGCCGATCGCCAGCACCCACAGCCCGAGCGTGCGGGACACCTGGATGCACAGCAGCAGGATCAAGAACGCGTCGACCTCCATGTCGAAGCGCGCGCCGAACTCCGACGCCGTGCCGGTGCGGCGGGCCACCTGGCCGTCGAGGCCGTCCAGGAGCAGCGCCACGCCGACCAGCCCGACCAGCCACCCGAGGGAGAACCCACCCTCGGCGATGAGCGCCGCGGCGCAGCCGACAAGGATCGCTCGGGCGAACGTGATCCAGTCCGCCGGCCCGAACGCGCCGCGGCCGCTGCGGCGCAGCCCCCACTCGGTGAGCAGCACCAGCGCGAAGCCGTAGACGACTCCGGTCGCCCAGGCGAGCGGCGTGAAACCGCCCGCGAAGACCCCCGCGGCGAGCACCGGCGCCGGAATCACCGAACGCAGGAGAAGGTCGTGTTTGATCATCGTCGACTCCGCGAATTGCTCATAGGGTGGCGACACCAGCCTCCGGTCGCCTGCTGAGGAGAAACACGTGGAACAGGCTTTCTGGGTTCAACGCCCCGGCTCGGGACAGCTGCGGGAGGAGGGGCTGCCGGTGCCCGGGCCGGACGACGTGCTCGTCCGGACGCTCTGCTCCGGCGTCAGCCGCGGCACCGAAACCCTCGTCTTCCGCGGTGGTGTCCCGGCGAGCCAGCACGACGTCATGCGCGCCCCGTTCCAGGAGGGTGAGTTCCCCGGCCCGGTCAAGTACGGGTACCTCAACGTCGGCGTCGTCGAACAGGGCCCGGCACACCTGGAGGGCAAGACGGTCTTCTGCCTCTACCCGCACCAGACCGCCTACGTCGTCCCGGCGGCCGCGGTGACGCCGGTGCCGGACGCCGTTCCACCCGGGCGCGCGATCCTCGCCGGCACGGTCGAAACCGCGGTCAACGCCGTGTGGGACGCCCGCCCGCGGCTCGGCGACCGGATCGCCGTGATCGGGGCCGGGATGGTCGGCGCGAGCGTCGCCAAGCTGCTCGGCGGCTTCCCGGCGACCCGGGTCCAGCTGGTCGACGTCGATCCGGCCAAGGCGGACATCGCCGCCGCGCTCGGCGTGGAGTTCTCGACGCCCGAAGAAGCCCGAGGCGACTGCGACCTGGTCGTGCACGCGAGCGCGTCCGAAGCGGGTCTCGCGAAGGCCCTGGAACTGCTCGCGCCGGAAGGAGAGGTCGTCGAGCTGTCGTGGTACGGCGACCGCCGGGTGAGTGTCCCGCTCGGCGAGCACTTCCATTCGCGGCGGCTGGTGATCCGCAGCAGCCAGGTCGGGACGGTCGCGCGGCCGGACCGCAGCTACGCCCAGCGCCTCGGCGTCGCCATGGAGCTGCTGGCCGATCCCGCGTTCGAAGCACTGGTCGACGGCGAGTGCATGTTTGAGGATCTGCCATCGGTGTTACCCCGGTTGGCGGCAAATGAACTTTCCGCCCTGTGCCTCCGTGTCATGTATCAGCCGCAGTGACCACGTCCACCCGTACGCATCGGAGGTCTTGGTGTTCAGCATCACCGTCCGTGACCACGTGATGGTCGCCCACAGCTTTCGCGGGGAAGTCTTCGGTCCCGCGCAACGCCTGCACGGGGCGACCTTCCTGGTGGATGCGACTTTCCGCCGTACCGAACTCGACGAGGACAACATCGTCGTCGACATCGGCAAGGCCACGGAGGAGCTCGGGGCGGTGCTCAGCGACCTGAACTACCGCAACCTCGACGACGAGCCCGAGTTCAAGGGCATCAACACCTCGACCGAGTTCCTCGCGAAGGTCATCGCCGACCGCCTGGCCGACGCCGTCCACGCCGGACGCCTCGGCGAGGGCGCGCGCGGCCTCGAAGGGATCACCGTCTCGCTGCACGAGTCGCACGTCGCCTGGGCGAGTTACGAGCGTGCACTGTGAACAGTCTCTACGTCGTTCTCCCGGGGGACGTCGACGACTCGTCCGTCCCCAGCGGCGGCAACACCTACGACCGCCGGATGTGCGACCGGCTCGCCGCGGCGGGCTTCGACGTGCACGAGATCGCCGTCTCCGGCAGCTGGCCGCGGCCGGACACCGAGACCCGTGCGGTACTCGGCCACCTCCTCGCCGCGCTGCCCACCGGCTCGGCCGTGCTGCTCGACGGCCTGGTCGCCTGCGGGGTGCCCGAGGTCGTCGTCCCGCAGGCCCGGCGGCTGTCGGTGTCGGTGCTGGTGCACCTGCCGCTGGCCGACGAGACCGGCCTGCCGCCCGCGCTCGCCGCCGAGCTCGACGCGCTCGAGCGGGAGACGCTGGCGGCCGTCGGCTCGGTCGTCGCCACCAGCGAGTGGGCCGCGCGCCGGCTGATCGCCCACCACGGCCTGGCCCCGCACCGGGTGCACGCGGTGACACCGGGCGTCGACCCCTCGCCGCTGGCCATCGGCACCGACGGCGTGTCCCGGCTGGTCTGCGTGGCCAACGTGACCCCGCGCAAGGGCCAGGGCGTGCTCGCCCAGGCCCTGGAGACCGTCGCCGACCTGCGCTGGACCTGCGAATGCGTCGGCGGGATCCGCCGCGAAACCAAGTACGTCGAGCGGCTGCGCGAGCACCGGCTCGGCGACCGCTTCAAGCTCACCGGCCCCCGCACCGGCCGGGCGCTCGAGGCGACCTACCACACCGCCGACCTGCTCGTGCTGCCTTCGCGCGCCGAGACCTTCGGCATGGTCGTCACCGAGGCCCTCGCCCGCGGGGTGCCGGTGCTGACCACCGACGTCGACGCGCTGCCCGACACGGTCGGCGTCGCGCCGGACGGCTCGGTGCCCGGCATGCTCGTGCCCGGTGACGACGTCGAAGCGCTCGGCACCGCCCTGCGCCGCTGGCTCACCGAGCCGGCGCTGCGGACGCGGCTGCGCGCGTCGGCGAAGCTGCGCCGCGAGACCCTGACCGGCTGGGACGACACCGCCCGCCGGATCGCCGACATCCTCCTGCGGCAGGAGGCGGCGGCATGACCGCGTTCGCTCCCGACTGGCTCTACCTGCGCGAACCCGCGGACGCGGCGGCCCGTGCCACGGGGCTCCTCGACCCGCTGCAGGACCACCTGCCGAACGGCGAGGAGGTCGTCATCCGCGACCTCGGCTGCGGCACCGGCTCGCTCGGCCGCTGGCTGGCCGCCCGCCTGCCCCGCACCCAGCGCTGGATCCTGCACGACCACGACACCGAACTGCTCGCCCGCGCGCAGGGGAGCCTCCCGGGAACCGCGCTCGACGGCAGCCCGGTCACCGCCGTCGCCGAGCAGCGCGACATCACCGCGCTGCGGGCCGAGGACCTCGCCGGGACGTCGCTGGTCACCGCGTCCGCCCTGCTCGACCTGCTGACCAGGGCCGAGATCACGGCACTGGCCACCTCGATCGTCGAGGCCGGGTGCGTGGCGCTGCTGATGCTTTCGGTGACCGGCCGGGTGGAGCTCTCGCCCGCCGACCCGATCGACCCGGCCATCGCCGCCGCGTTCAACGCCCACCAGCGGCGGGTCACCGAAGACGGCCGCCGGCTGCTCGGCCCGAACGCCGTCGACGTCGCCGCGGCCGAGTTCCACCGGCTCGGCGCCACGGTCCGCCGCGCCGAGACCGCCTGGCGGCTCGGCCCGGACCAGGCGGAACTGCAGCGGCAGTGGCTGGAGGGCTGGGTCGGCGCCGCCGTCGAGCAGCTGCCCCACCTGCGCCCGGTCGCCGAGGTCTACCTGCGGCGACGGATCGAGCAGGCGGCGGCAGGCGAGCTGCACGCGGTGATCCACCACGCCGACCTGCTGGTCCTGCCGCCGAGCCTGGAGGTGGCGGCGTGAAGCGCGCACTGGCCTGGCTGCGGATCCTGGGCGCGGCCGGCATCCTCGCCGTCCTCGTCTGGCAGCTCGGCAGCGCCGCCTTCCTCGACGGCCTCGGCCGGATCAGCGCCGCCGGCGTCCTGGCCGCCCTGGCCATCGGCCTGGCGACCACGGTGTTCAGCGCCGGCCGCTGGCAGATCGTCGCCACCCGGCTCGGCCTGCGGCTTTCGCTGCGCGCCGCGGTCGGCGACTACTACCGCGCGCTGTTCCTCAACGGCGTGCTGCCGGCCGGCGTCCTCGGCGACGTCCACCGCGCGGTGCAGCACGGCCGCGACAGCGGCGACGTGCCGCGCGGCGTGCGGGCCGTCGTCCTGGAGCGCACCGCGGGCCAGGTCGTGCTCATCGCGTCCGCGGTCACCGTGGTGCTCGCGTCGCCCTCGGTCGTGCCCGGCGCGTTCCGCGAGGTCGTCGTGGGCGCCGGGGTGGTCGTCGTGCTGGCCGCGGTCGCCGCGCTGGTCGTGGGCCGGGTGCTCGGCGGGAAGTGGATCCACAGCCCGTCGAAGTTCCGCCGCGGCTTCGCCGTCACCCTCGCCGACGTCCGGCTGGGCCTGCTGACCCGGGAGACCTGGCCGAGCGTGGGCTTCCTGTCCGTCGCCACCCTGGCCGGGCACCTGGCGCTGTTCGTCGTCGCCGCCCGCGTCGCCGGGGTGGACGCGCCGGTGTGGCAGCTCGTGCCCCTGATGGTCCTCGCGCTGCTCGCGATGGGTCTCCCGCTCAACATCGGCGGCTTCGGCCCGCGCGAGGGCGTCTGCGCCCTGCTCTTCGGCGCGGCCGGTCTGGGGGCCGCCCAAGGTGTCACCGTCGCCGTGGTCTACGGCGTGCTCACGCTGGTCGCGAGCCTGCCCGGCGCCGGTGTCCTGCTCGTCCGGAGCGTCGCCGGGTTCCGCGTTACCCGCGCTCCGCACACCGGTGCCGTGCCCGCTCCGCGCGTTGCGGCCGGCACCGGGATCGAAACGGAAGTGGGGTTACAGTCATGACCGTAAGCGAAGTCGTCGGGGATCTGCCGCGCCGGGCCGTGGTGGAGCGGGTGGTCGAAACCCGGCTGCCGACCCGGCACGGGACGTTCCGCGCGGTCGGGTACCTCGACCGCAGCGGCACCGAGCAGGTCGCGCTGGTCTACGGCGAAGTCTCCCCGCTCGGCGCGCTGACCAGGGTGCACAGCGAGTGCCTGACCGGCGACGTCTTCGGCTCGACGCACTGCGAATGCGGCGACCAGCTGGCGGCGGCACTGGACCGGATCGTCGAGGAGGGCTCGGGCGTGCTGGTGTACGTCCAGGGCCACGAGGGCCGCGGGATCGGCCTGCTCGCGAAGCTCGAGGCGATGCGGCTGCAGCAGGACGAGGGCCTCGACACGGTCGACGCGAACGTGGTGCAGGGCCTGCCGGTCGACGCCCGCGACTACCACGCGGCGGCGGGCATCCTGGCCGACCTCGGCATCCGCTCGGTGCGGCTGCTGTCGAACAACCCGAAGAAGGTCGAACAGCTCACGCACTACGGAATCCGGATCAGCGAGCAGGTTCCCCTGCTGGTTCCGCCGAACCCGGAGAACCTGCGGTACCTGCGGACGAAGGCCGACCGAATGGCCCACCTCCTCCCGCACCTCGACCAAGCCTTCGCCGGCTCGTGAGTGGTAAGGCGGGTGCTAACCCGCCTTACCACTCACGACAAGCCGCGGCAGACTCAGGAGCCGAGCACTTCCAGCACCCCGGCGAACCGCTGGACCAGCGTGTCCAGCAGGACGTGCCCCTTGGCCGCACTGGCCAGCGAAGGACGGCCGACCACCCCCGACTCCGTGTACGCCCGCAGGCCCAGCGTCAGCAGGTGCTCCCGGTCGGTGACGTGGTCGGCCTCCTCCCGCCCCGGGCGGACCAGGTGCGGGTGGGCGTGCAGCAGGATCGACGTCTCCAGCTCGCCCGCGTGCATGTCGTCGTCCAGCGAGGTCCGCAGGCCGGCGGCGGTGTGCGCGGCCTGCCAGTCGGCGACGCCGGGGAACAGCGCCATCGCGCCCGCCGCCTCCTGGACCACATTGGACAGTACGTAGTTGCCGCCGTGCCCGTTGACCAGCACGAGCCGGTCCACCCCGGACGCCTTCAGCGACGCGGCGACGTCGGTGACCACCGCGTGCAGCGTGCGGGCGGAAATGCTCACCGTGCCCGCCCACCCCGCGTGCTCGTGCGAGCACGAGATCGTGATCGGCGGCAGGTGGAGGACCGGGTACGCCTCGGCGACCGCGCGGGCGAGAGTGGCCGCGATCACCGTGTCGGTCGCCAGCGGCAGGTGCGCGCCGTGCTGCTCGAAGCTGCCCACCGGCAGCACCGCGACCGACGCCCGCCGCTCCTGCTCGTCGGCGGTGGTGGCGAGCGGGAACAGATCGGTCATCTCCGCGGCCCTTCTCTAGGGTTGGTGGCATGACCGAGCATGCCGCACTACTGGACGTCGCGCGCGAGGCCGTGGCGAAGGCGACGGAGATCGTCAGGTCGCGCCCGAGTTTTTCCGTTTCCGCGAAAGGCGATCGCGATCTGGTCACCGACGTCGACACCGCGGTCGAGGACGCGCTGCGCGAGTTCCTCGCCGCCGAGACGCCGGAGATCGGCATCCTCGGTGAGGAGCGCGGCCGCAGCGGGGAGCGCGGTGGCCGCTGGTGGGCGCTCGACCCCATCGACGGGACCGCGAACTTCGCCCGCGGAATTCCACTCTGCGGGATTTCCTTGGCGCTCGTGGACGGCGAGCACAGCACGGTTGCCGCGATCGCGTTGCCGTACCTCGGCGTCACGTACACCGCCGCGCGCGGCGAAGGTGCCTTCGCCAATGGAAAGCGCGTCGGTGCTTCGACCGCGACGGAGCTGTCCGACGCGATGATCGCCGTCGGGGACTTCGCGGTCGGCGAGCTCGCCGAGGAGAAGAACCGCGCGCGGCTGACGCTGCTTTCGGACCTCGGCGCGCGGGCGCAGAAGATCAGGATGCTCGGCACGGCCGCCATCGACCTCGCCTGGGTGGCGGACGGAAAGCTTGACGCCGCACTGATCCTGTCCAACAACCCATGGGACACGATGGCCGGCGTGCTGCTCGTGCGCGAGGCCGGCGGCGCCGTCGTCGACCACGACGGGAGCGAGCACACCGTCGGTTCCGCGGCGACGATCGCCGTCGGCGCCGGGCTGCGCAAGGAGATCGTGGACGCACTTGATCGCGCGTACGGGGTTGTTCGTTAGGATTCCCGGGTACACCGTGGGCGGCGCCACAGCGCTCGTTTGCGCTGTCCGCGCAAGGTTTTCGGTTACGTTGGTACCGGTCGGCCGCCCAGCCTGGCATGCTGACCGGATCTCGTGGGCCACTTCGGAGAATGGTGGATGCTCGTGGAAAGTCGCCGGATCCGCGATCGGTACCGGCTGCTCGAGCCGATCGGCGGCGGCGCGATGGGCACGGTGTGGCGGGCCCAGGACGAAAAGCTCGACCGCACCGTGGCGATCAAGGAACTCCTGCTGCCGCACGACCACGACGAGCAACGCACCCAGGAGGCGAAGAACCGCGCGATGCGCGAGGCGCGGATCGCCGCCCGGTTGCAGCATTCCCACGCGATCACCGTGTTCGCCGTCCTCGAGGAGGAGGACCGGCCGTGGCTGGTGATGGAGTACCTGCCGTCGAAGAGCTTGGCCGTCGTGCTCGGCGAGCAGCCCGCCACGGTGGACGACGCCATCCGCGTCGGTGTGCAGATCAGCTCGGCGCTCGCCGGCGCGCACCGCGCCGGGGTCGTGCACCGCGACGTGAAGCCGGCCAACATCCTGGTCTCCGAGGACGGCACGGCGAAGATCACCGACTTCGGCATCTCGCGCGCGATCGGTGACGTCAAGCTGACGGCCACCGGGGAGATCGCCGGCACGCCCGCGTACCTGGCGCCCGAAGTGGCCCGCGGCGAAGACGTCGACTTCGCCGCCGACGTCTTCTCGCTCGGCGCCACGCTCTACGCCGCTGTCGAGGGGCAGTCGCCGTACGGCACCGCCGACAACCCGATCGCCCTGCTCTACAAGGCCTCCAGCGGGGAGATCGTGCCGCCGGAGAAGACGGGCCGGCTGACGCCGCTGCTGCTGCGGATGCTCGACCCCGAACCGGCCGCCCGCCCGTCGATGGACGAGGTCGAGCGGGAGCTGCTGGCGCTGCTGCCGGACCCGGAGCCCGGCGAGTCGGTGCTCGCGGCGACGGTCCCGGAAGCCGAGCCCCCGGTGGTGCCGGTCGTGCCGGCCGCCGTCACCGTGCCGTCGGGTGAGGTCACCGCGGTGTCGCCGGGCGCGCGCAAGGGCCTGATCGCCGTCGGGGCGGGCGCGGCGCTGCTGTGCGTGGCGGTCGTCGTGGCCATCCTGCTGGTCGTGCGGCAGAAGCCGCCGCAGGACAACGCCGCCGCGCCGCCGTCGCAGACGCCGTCCACCTCGGCGTCGGCGGCTCCCCCGCCGCCCCCGTCGTCTACTCCGTCGTCGACGACACCGCCGCCGACCTCGGCCACTTCGGTGCCGCCGACCTCGCCGACGGTTTCGACGGTGTCCTCGACCAAGACGGCGGCCCAGGCGCTGAGCGACTACTACTCGCTGCTCCCGGGCAACCCCCAGGCGGCGTGGAACCTGCTCACGGACAAGTTCAAGGCCTCGCGCAACCAGACGTACGACAAGTACAAGAACTTCTGGGGCCAGTACCGGCGGGTGGATGCGTCGAACGTCAAGGAGATCGGGCCCAACCAGGTCACGGCGCACGTCACCTACGACGGCGCCAAGCCCGAGAACGACACCTTCACGCTGGTCCAGCAGAACGGCATCTGGATGATTGACGCGCAGAGCTGAACCTTCCCGGGCCGGGGTGCGTGTGACGTATGAGCCGTCACCGCCGTCGACCCACGCTGGAGGTAGCTGTGCCCGTTCCCACCGCCTCGCCCCGGCGCGCGCGATGAGGCCCGCCGACCCCATGGTGTTCATCCTCCCGGCCGCGCCACCGGGCAGCGACACCTACGACAAGCGGATGTGCCAGAACCTCCCCGCCGTCGGCCAGCCGGTGCTGGAGCTGCCGATCGCCGGTGACTGGCCCGAGCCCGACGCGACGTCGAGACGGAGACTGGCGCGGTCCCTCGCCGCGCTGCCGGACCGGACGGTCGTGCTGCTCGACGGCACGATCGCTTCGGGCGTGCCGGAGATCGTCGTCCCGCACGCGCGGCGCCTGCGCCTGGCCGTGCTCGTGCACCAGCCCCTCGCCGACGAGCCGGGGCTCGCCCCGGCGCACGCCGCGGAGCTGGACGCCTGCGAGCGCGAGACGCTGCGGATGGCCGGCATGGTCGTCGCGACCAGCCCGTGGCTCGCCCGGCTGCTGATCGACCGCCACGACCTGGACCCGGGCCGCGTGTACGTCGCCAAGCCGGGCACCGACGCGGCCCCGCTCGCGGCGGGCGCGGACGGGGTGTCCCGGCTGCTCTGCGTCGGCGAGGTGACCCGCCGCAACGGCCACGACGTGCTGGTCCAGGCCCTCGGCGAGGTCGACCACCTGGCGCTGTCGTGCGTGTTCGCCGGCTCGCTGGAGGCGGACCCGGCGTTCGTCGGCGAGCTCGGCTGGTCGATCGAGCGGCTCGGCCTCGGCAACCGGATCACGCTCGCGGGCGACGCGGTCGACCTCGGCGCGGCGTACAACGCGGCGGACCTGCTGGTCGTCCCGGCCCGCGCGGCGACGTCCGGCATGTTCGTGGCCCAGGCGCTGGCCAGGGGCATCCCGGTGCTGGCCACCGAGGTGGGCGGGGTGTACGACGCGCTCGGCGTCGACGCCGACGGCGAGATGCCGGGCTTGCTCGTGGCGCCGGACGACCCGTTCGCACTGGCGGACGCGCTGCACCGCTGGTACGCGGACCCGGAACTGCGCCGTTCCCTGCGCACGGCGGCGCTCGGCCGGGGCAGCGCGCTGGAGGAGTGGGACGTGGCGGCCCGCCGGCTCACCCACGTGCTGTCCCGGCTGGCGTCCGAACCGCGGATCGTCGCTTGACGGCCTTGCCCGGGTGCTGAGGTTCCACGACCCTGGCCCGATGCCGTCTGAGTCTTCGCTGCCCGATTCCGAACGCGGCTTCCTCGAAGTAGCCGGCCGGGATCCGGACCGCCCGCTGCGCGACCAGTTCCTCGGCTTCCGCGATCTGGTGTCGGCCGACATGGATTGGGTCGACAGCCGCAAGAGCCAGTTCCGCTTGCGCGCGTCGATCGTGCGGGTGAGCGCCCTCCTGCTCACCGCGGCGTCGACCGTGGTGCTCGGCATCCAGGAGATCCCGGCCCGCGCGTCGATCGCGCTGCCGATGGTCGCCCTGGTCACCGTGCTCGGTGGGCTCGAAACCTTCTTCAACTGGCGCTCGCGCTGGGTGCTGATGACGGAGACGCGTTATCGCTTCAACCGCCTGCGCGACGAGCTGGACTACTACATCGTCACGACTCCCGCGGCCGAGCTGAGCCGCGGCCGGCTTGCGGAATTCTTCGCCAAGCACCAGGTCGTCTGGGACGAGACCAGCCGCCAATGGGTCGAATTCCGCAAGCTCGACCGCCCACCACAGGCGCCCGAAGTCCGCGGCTGAGGCTGTCACACCAGGGTGAGCGCGTAGACCTCCACCCGCGGGTCGTTCGGCAGGCTCACCGACTGCACGGTCTTCGCGCCGTCCAGCCCGGCCGAAATCCCGAACAGCCGGACCGGCGGCCCGTCGACCCCGCTGCCCGCCTTGATCCGGTGCGGCATCTCCAGCACCACCGGGCTCCCGGACCCGGCCCAGTCACCGAACGTCACAGCCAGGTCGGCGCTCGTCCCGTCCGTGTAGTGCGCGGTCACCGTCGTCGACACCGGTCCGTTGTGCGACGCACCCACCATCCGCAGCGCCGTGTGCTGACCGGCCGGAACCAGCAGCGACTGCCCGCGGGCTTCCACGAAGTTCGGCGAAGTCCCCGAGGCGTCCGGTGCCGCGTACGTGACGCCGTCCCAGACCACCGGGCCCGCCTGCGGGAGCAGGGCCGCGTCGTAGCTCCAGCCGCTGTCGTCGAAGTTGCCCTCCGTCGAAGCGGCCACGGTGGCCGTTCCGTCGTGGTTGCGGTCGCGGGCCAGGTCCACCGCGCACTGCGGCCCCGGCGACACGCAGGCCGAGGGCGTCCGGACCTCGATCGCCGCCGAGCGGGTCACCGTGTTCGGGCCGGACACCTTCACCTCCACCGGGTACGTCCCGACGGCCGCGCCGGCCGGCACGGTCAGCGTGATCGGCACGGTCTGCGGCGCCGGCAGCCGTCCGGACCAGACCAGGAGCAACGGCTGGACCCGCGACTTCCAGGGCGCCGTCACCGAGACCGTCACCGGCTGCAGGCCCGGGTTCTGGGCCACCACGTCCAGGTCGAGGTGCACCTGCTGGGCCGCCCCGGCCGGGATCACCACGGACGTCTGCCGCAGCGAAGCGTCGACGTGCCGCCGCTGGTCGCCCGGCGCGTTGTTCACCGACGGCGGCACGGCGGACGGCGAAGTTCCCCACGAAGACGGCCGCGACCCGAGCTGGTGCGAAAGCTTTCCGCCGTGCGCGAGAGACGACCAGTCGAGGGACGTCTGCCGGACGTCCCGGCCGTTGAGCGACACGCTCTGGATGTACCGGTTCGCGTCGCTCGCGCCCGGCGCCGACACCGTGAGCGTGCCGCCCTGCTCGGAGCCGTACTGTCCGATCCGGACGGTCGCCGTCTCGAACTGCGGGCTCGACAGCGCGAGGAAGTTCGCGCCGCTCATCGTCGGGTACAGGCCGAGCGACGAGAAGACGTACCAGGCCGACATGGTGCCGAGGTCGTCGTTGCCGGTCATGCCGTCGGGGCCGGTGGTGAACAGCGTCATCGCCGCGCGGACGACGGTCGCGGTCTTCGACGGCGCGCCGACCCAGTTGTACATGTAGGGCGCGAGCAGGTCGGGCTCGTTGTTCGGGTTGTAGGTCGCCTTGCCGTAGTAGTCGTACGGGCTGGCGATCCAGTCCTTCCGCGCGGTCCCCGCCGGATCCTTGAGCAGGTTGCCGTAGGCGAAGAAGGAGTCGAGGCGCTTCTCCGTCGACGTCCGGCCGCCCATCAGCGAGACGAGCCCGGCCGGGTCCTGCGGCACGAGCCACTGGTACTGGTAGGCGCCGCCCTCGTGGAACTGGTGCCCGGCGTCGACCGGGTTGTACGGCGTGACGAACGTGCCCTCGGTGGTGCGCGGGCGGAACTGCTGGATCGACGAGTCCCACAGGTTGCGGTACCACTGGCCGCGGTCGGCGAACATCCGCGCGTCGGCCTGGTGGCCGAGGCCGCGGGCCATCAACGCGAGGGACGCGTCCGCGGCGGCGTACTCCATGGTCGCCGACGCCGGGTGCTCGCAGTCGTTGTCCCCGCCCTTGGCCGCGCAGTCCTTGCCGAGCTCGAGCCCGCTCGGGAGGTACCCGCGCTCGTTGTAGTAGTTGACACCGGAGCGGCCGTTGTACGGCGAATCGGCCGGTGGCGTGCTCGTCGCGTTCTTCTTGAGCAGCGCGTACGCCTCTTCTTCGTGCCCGGCGAGCAGGCCCTTCGACCACGCCTCGACGAGGAACGGTGTCACCGGGTCGCCGGTCATGATGTTCGTTTCGCTCTCGGCCAGCGCCCACCGCGGCAGCCACCCGCCGTCACGGCCGATGGCGACCACCGACAGCGCGACGTCCCGCGCGACCTGCGGTTCCAGCATCTCCAGCAGCTGGTTCTGCGGCCGGTAGGTGTCCCACAGCGAGAAGTTCTGGTACGGCGTGTAGCCGCTCGCGGTGTGCACCTTGCCGTCGAAGCCGGTGTAGCTGCCGTCGGTGTCGCCGGCCAGGTTCGGGTGCAGCTGCGCGTGGTAGAGCGCGGTGTAGAACGCCGTCTGCCGGTCGGTCGTGCCACCGGCGATCTTGATCGCGCCGAGCCGGTCCACCCACTGCTGGTGCAGGGCGGCGCGGGTGGCGTCGAAGTCGTAGTTCGACGTCTCCGCGGCGAGGTTCTTCCGCGCGCCGTCGAGCCCGGTGTAGGACAGGCCGACCTTGAGCACGACGTCGTGGTCGGTGCTCGCGTCGAAGCTCGCCCAGGCGCCGTTGCCGCCGGTGCCCGCGGCGTCGCGGCTGCCGTCGCTGCGCGTCGAGCCGCGCCAGGTGCCGAACGAGCTGAACGGCCGGTCGAAGGTCGCGGTGAAGTAGACGGTGTGCTCGTCGTGCCCGGCGCAGAACCCGCCGGCCTTGACCCGCCCTTCGAGGGTCCGGTCGCCGACGACGTGGATCTCGGAGTCCTTGACCGGCTGGTTGGCCTGGCCGGTGTTGAACAGGACGTTCGCCTGCCCGGTCGACGGGAACGTGTAGCGCTGCCAGCCGGTGCGCGCGGTGGCCGTCAGCTCGGCGTTGATGCCGTACTTCTTCAGGCCGACGCGGTAGTAGCCCGGCTCGGCGTGCTCGTCGTCGTGGCCGTAGTCGGAGCGGTAGGCGTTCTTGTCAACGTTGTCCACCGCGCCGGTGGTCGGCATGATCGGCAGCTCGCCCATCACGCCGCAGCCGACGCCGGACAGGTGCGTCTGGCTGAAGCCGTAGATCGAGTTCTGCAGGTAGTCGTAGCCACCCTGGCCGCCGGTGTCCGGGCTGACCTGCACCATCCCGAACGGCGCACTGGCGCCGGGGAAGGTGTTCCCGAAGTTCTGCGTGCCGACGAACGGGTTGACCAGGCTCACCGGGTCGATCGGCGCGGCGGCGTGTGCGGTGGCCTGGGTCGTGGCGGCGACCACGAGCGCGGCGGCCGCCGCGGCGATCAGTTGTCTGCTTGGCGACCCCATGGGGCGCGCACCTCCCAGGTGACAACGTTGTCAAGAGCGGACTGTCCAGCAGCTTTTCACATCCGCGAACATTTGAGAAGGCGGCAACCAGGTCAAGCCGTTGTCATGGCCCGCCGGAGCAGCCGCGCGGCGGCCTCGACCCCGGTGTCGGCGAGGTTGCCGTAACCGAGGACGAGGGCCGGCTCGCCCGCTGCCGTCCGGTAGTCGTCGAGATCGGTCACCTTGACACCGATGGCCCGCGCCGTCCGGACCACGGCCGCGGCGTCCTGGTCCAGGTGGAGCACGAGGTGCAGCCCGGCCGCGACGCCCGAGAGCCGCGCCGGCCCGAGCGCGGCGACGAGCCGGTCGCGCCGGGCGCGGTACCGCCGCCGGGCCCCGCGCAGGTACCGGTCGTACCCACCGCTTTCGACGAAGCCGGCGAGCGCGAGCTGGTCGACGACGGGCGGCGGATGTGCCCGCACCGTCCACTGTGGAGGCAGGACCGCCCAGCCGAGCCCGAGCGCGGGGCTGAGCGTCTTGCTGACCGACCCGAAGAGCGCGACCCGTCCCGGGTCGGTGCCCTGCAGGGTGCCGACCGGCCGCCGGTCGTACCGGAACTCGGCGTCGTAGTCGTCCTCGAGGATCAGGCCGTCGACGTCCCGCGCCCAGGTGAGCAGCTCGGCGCGCCGCCGCGGCGAGAGGACCGCGCCGGTGGGGAACTGGTGCGCGGGGGTGACGAGCACGGCGCGGACGCCCGCCGGGATCCGCCCGGCGTCGAGGCCTTCGTCGTCGACCGGCACCGGATCGACGGTCATCCCGGCGCCTTCGGCCGCTCGCCGCAGCCGCGTCCACCCCGGGTCCTCGACGGCCAGCCGGGTGTGGCCGCGCTCGGCCAAGGCGCGGCACACCGCGGCCACGCCGTCGGTGACGCCGCCGCAGACCAGCACCGTGCCGGGCGCGGCGCCGCGGACGCGGCGGAGGTACTCGCCCAGGACGCGCCGCAGCCGGGGGTGGCCGTCCGGTTCGGGCAGCCCGAAATCCGGGTGCGGGGTGTTCGCGAGGACCTCGCGCACCGCGTCCGCCCACGGCCGCCTCGGGAAGTTCCGGAGGTCGGGCAGTCCCGGAGCGAGGTCGTACCGCGGCGGGGTCGCGCGCGCCGGTTCCTGCGCCGCCACCGCGTCCCCCACCGGCCGGACCCGGGTGGCCGACCCGGTGTGCCCGGCCAGGTACCCCTCCGCGACGAGCTGGGCGTAGGCCTGCGTGACGACCCACCGCGAGCACCCGAGGTCGGCCGCGAGCCGTCGGCTCGGCGGGACCGTGCCGGTCAGGACGCCGTCCCGGATCGCCTTGCGCAAGGCACGGGCCAGCCGTTCGTGCTTCGGGCCCGGCCCGGCAGGCTCCAGCAGCACGCCCCAATCGGTCTGTGATCCGGCCACGGTATTGGACTGTAGTACCGGACCGATCCGGGTTTAGCGTGGTCGGCATGAAGAAGGTGGAACTGGGCCGGACCGGCCAGTACGTGAGCCAGGTGTCGCTGGGCTGCATGCTGATGGGCACGTCGACGGACGAGCCGACGTCCGCCCGCATCCTGGACGCGTACCTCGACGCCGGCGGCGACTTCCTGGACACGGCGAACTGCTACGCCTGGTGGGTGGGCGAGCAGTTCTCGGGCGGGGAAAGCGAAACCCAGCTGGGCAAGCTGTTGAGGGGCCGGCGCGACCGCGTCTTCCTCGCGACGAAGGTGTCGGCGGGCATCACGGACCTCCCGGCGGCCCGCGCCGCCCGGCGGCCGGACGGCACGACGGACTGGGACGCGGTGGGGCGCGCGTTCGAGGGCGTCGGCGCGGCGGTGATCGAGCGCGAGGCCGAGGCGAGCCTGCGCCGCCTGGGCACCGACCACATCGATCTCTACTACGTCCACGTCGACGACCGGCGCACCCCGCTCGAGGAGACACTGTCCGCTTTGGACGCTTTGGTCCGTGCGGGCAAGGTGCGGTACATCGGCTGGAGCAACGTCCGGACGTGGCGCCTGGAGCGCATCCGGTCACTGGCGGCGGCCAACGGGTGGGCGTCCCCGGTGGCGGTCCAGGTCCAGCACTCGTACCTGCGCCCCACCGGCGCCGACGTGTCTTCGATCGCGGGCGCCGAGCTGCTGGACTGGCTCGCCGAGCACCCGGACGTCTCGCTGGCGGCGTATTCCTCCCTGCTGCGCGGGATCTACGACGACGCCGCGTACCGGGAGTCGACGCCGATCTGGCGGTCGTACGCGGGCCCGGACAGCGAGGCGCGCCTGACCGCGGTGTCCAAAGTGGCGTCTTCGCTGGTCTTCACGGGCAACCAGGTGGCCTTGGCGTGGTTGCTGCGCAAGGGAGTCATCCCGCTGATCGGCCCGCGGACGTGGGCGCACTACGAGTCGATCGCCCCGGCCTTCACCTTGGAGCTGCCGGACGAGCTGCTGTCCGTGCTGGACAACGCGTAGGCGGTGGCGAGCAGCGCGGCGACGCTCGGCTTGTGCTCGTCGCGCCGCCGCCACGTCATGGTGACCTCGGTGGTGGCCCCGGCCAGGGGAACGGCGACCGCGCCTTCGGGCTCGACCAGGGCGGGCACGATCCCGCACCCCAGGCCGGCGGCCACGCACCGCGCGAGGGCGGCGAGGCTGCCGACCTCCGCCTCGACGGCGGGCCCCTCGATCCGGTCCAGCATCTCCCGGAAGCCGCAGCCCTTCGGCGTGGCGAGGAAGCCGACGCCGTCGAGGTCGCCGGGCCGGATCTCTTCTTTGCCCGCCAACGGATGCCCTGGCGGAACGATGACGACGAGTGGTTCCGTGCCCAGCGACGCACTGGCCAGCGCCGGGTCGGCGGGCGGGACGCCGAAGGTGAAGCAAACGTCCATTTCGGACTGCCGGACGGCCTGGTACAGCTCGCCGCGGCCGCCCTCCCGGACGCTGACCCGCACGCGCGGCCACTTCGTCCGGTACTCGCCGAAGAGGGCCGGGATCCGGTGTGCGCACAGCGTTTCCAGTGCGCCGATGGTCAGTTCACCCTCGGGCTCGCCGCGCTCCTCGTCGACCGCGGCCCGGGCTTCCTCGACGAGCTCGAGCACCTGGTCCGCATAGCCGATGAGCCGTTCGCCGGCCCCGGTGAGCCGCAGCCGCCGCCCGCGTTCGAACAGCTTCGCGCCGAGTTCCGCTTCCAGCGCCTGGATCTGCTCGGTGACGCTGGACTGGGCGTAGTGCAGCTCCGCGGCGGCGTGGGTGAAGTTGAGCGTCCGCGCGACGACGCGGAAGGTCCGCAGGTGGCGCAGTTCCATGGCATCCCCCATCGGCGTTCCCGATACCCGCCATCGTAACCGCCTGCTTCCGCCGGGGTCACCGAGCGTCGAGGCTTTCCTGGTGGCAAGACTCCTCACCGGCCTTTCGCTGGGCTACTTCCTGGTCATGCTGGACACGACGATCGTGACGGTCGCCCTGCCGGCCATTTCGCCGTCTTTGCCGGCGCAGCAATGGATTTCGAACGGCTACACGCTGACGTTCGCGGTCTTCCTGCTCATCGCGGGTGCGTGGTCGGACCGCTTCGGCGCCGGCCGGGTGTTCTCCCTCGGCCTGCTTTCGTTCGCGGCGCTGTCCGGTTTGTCGGCGCTGTCGTTCTCGGCGCCGATGCTGATCGTGCTGCGGGCGCTGCTCGGCGTGGCGGGCGCCCTGCTGGTCCCGTCTTCGCTGGCGCTGATCGCGGCGGCCCACCCGGTGCCCGCGGCGCGGGCGAAGGCGATGGGGGTGTGGGCCGCGGTGAGCGGAACGGGCCTGGTGGCGGGCCCGCTCCTGGGCGGCCTGCTGACGGAGGCCTTCGGCTGGCGGGCGATCTTCCTGGTCAACGTCCCGGTGGCCGCGGTCGCCTGGGCGCTGTCCCGGTCGGCGCCGCCGACCCCGGCGAGGGCGGGCCGGATGCTCCCCGCGCGCCTGCTCCGGGTTCGCGCCGTTCCGCTGGGGCTCGTGGCGGGCGCGATCGTGAACTTCGGATTGTCCGGCGTGCTGTTCGTGCTGTCGCTGTATTTCCAGGAAACCCGCGGTTATCCGCCGTCGACGACCGGGTTGGCGTTCCTTCCGCTGACGATCCCGACGGCGTTCAACCCGATTTTCACCGGCCGCTTGGTGGCTCGCGTCGGGCCGCGCGGTCCGGCGGTGAGCGGCTTTCTGCTGATGTCCGGTGGCGTCCTGGTCCAGGCGTGCTCGACCTCGGCGGCCCTGTCGGTGGTCGCACTGGCGTTGCTGGGCTTCGGGGTGTCGCTGGCGATCCCCTCGCTGCTGACGGTGGTGGTCACCGCGGCTCCGCCCGACCTGACCGGCGTCGCCGGGGGCGCGTTGAACGCCGCTCGCCAGGCCGGTGCGGCTCTCGGGGTGGCGGTCCTCGGCGCCTTGCTGACCGCGACGACGGTGCCGGTCGCGTTGGCCGCGGCCGCGGGCGTGCTCCTGGCCGGAGCGGCGACCGTCGCTTCGATCCCGGCGGAGCGGACCCGGCCGGCCCGGCAGCGCTGAGCCGAGAAGGGGTTTCCTGTTCGTTTATGAAACAGGAAACCCCTTGTCGCTGAATACGGCGTCACGAATCCTCGGTGGTGGGCGCAGGAATTACCGGAAGCGCCCGAAATCACCATTCCCGAGGAGGGATTCGCCATGTCGAAGAAGCTGGCCAAAATCGCCGGTCCGGTGCTCGCCGTCTGCGCTGTCGCGGCCCTGCCGCTGATCGGCGCCACCACGGCGTTCGCGGACGGCGGCGGCGGGGCGCCGGCCGCCCAGGTCGTCACGCCGACGCCGACGCCCACCACCGACGGCAACCCCTGGCACGGTTGAGCGACCCGGCCGTGAGTGACGGCCGGGACGCCGTCGCTCACGGCTCACCGCGGGCCGCAGGCGCAGCCCAGCGCCGAACGCACTTCGCGCACCTCGCCGGCTTCCGGCAGGTCGAGCGCGGCGAACTCGGCCTCGGCCGCGGCCCAGTGCGTCACCGCGCCTTCGTGGTCGCCCATCGCGTGCAGCGTCTCGGCGACGCAGCGGTGGGCCCGGGCCTGGTAGGCGCGGTTCCCGCTGCCGTCGGCGAGGTCCAGTGCCGACTTGCCGGCGGTGAGCGCTTCCCGGCGGGCGCCGCGGGCCAGCGCCGTCGCACTGCGGTCGAGGTAGAGCTGGGTGCGCAGGTCGGCGTCCGGCACGTTCATCGCCACCTCCCGGGCCTTGTCGTGGTAGCGGACGGCTTCGGCGTACCGGCCGCGCTGCCGGTGCACGTTGCCGAGGTTGTTCAGCGCGTAGGCCTCGACGCACCGGTCGCCGACTTCGGCGGCGTGCCCGTGCGCGTCGGTGTAGCTGATCAGCGCTTCGGCGAGCAGGCCGAGCCGTTCCTGCACGGACCCGAGGTTGTTGAGCGCGTGCGCCAGCCCCTGGACGTGGCCGATCTCGCGCAGCATCCGCGCGGCGGATTCGTGCTGGCGCAACGCGATCGGGAGGTTGCCGTGGAGTTCGTTGAGGTAGCCGAGCATGCTCAGCGCGTGGGCCTCGCCCCGCCGGTCTTCGGTCTGCTCGTACTTGGCCAGCGCGGCTTCGAGGTGGGCCATCGCCTGGTCGTGCCGGCCCAGTTCCATGGTGGGGATGGCGAGGGCGCACAGCGTCGCCGCTTCGCCGCGCGGGTCGCCGAGCCGGTGCCACTTGGGCAGCGCCTTCGCGGCCAGTTCCAGTGCTTCGGCGAGCTGCCCGCGCCGGTCGTGCGCGGTGGCCAGCCGCAGCAGGACGTGCGCCTGGCCGTAGTCGTTGCCCGCGTCGGCGGAGACGGTCTTCCAGGCGAGCTCGAGCGTGCCGATCCAGTCTTCGAACTGGTTGGTCGTGTTGAAGTAGCGCCACAGCAGCACGGCGAGGCGCCAGGTGTGCTCGGGCAGCGCGTGCGTGGCGGCGTAGCGGATGGCGGCCACGAGGTTGTCGCGTTCGGCGACGATCCACCGCAGCCCGGCGTCGGCGTCGGCGAAGGCCGGTGTCACCGCGCAGGACCGGTCCGACGTCGACGGCAGCTGCGCCCGGTCGAAGGGGTACGCGGCGCGGACCGCGGCCGCCAGCGTGACGAGGTAGTAGTCCAGCAGCCGCACCAGCGCGGGTTCGGGCGCCGGCTCCTCGGCGGCGAACTCCTTGAGCGGGTCGAGCATCCGGTACCGCTCGGGCGTGGCTTCCTCCAGCAGGCTGACCTCGTGGAGGTCGTCGAGCAGCTCCCGGGCCTCGGCGACGTCGCAGCCGGCCAGCGCCGCGCCCCCGGCGACGTCGACGTCCGGGCCGGGCAGGCTGCCGAGCAGCCGGAACAGGGTGCGCTGCGGTTCCCCGAGCTGCCGGTAGGACACCCGGACCGCGGCGACGCCGTCGGCCTCGCCCCACGGCCCGTTTTCTTCGAGCAGGCGCAGCAGGTGCTCCAGCGGCCACCGGTCGTGCCGCCGGAACAGCGCGGCGGCCACCCGGATGGGCATGGGCAGGTAGCCGCACCGCCGCACCACGGCGGCGATGTCGGCCGCCCGGCCGCGCAGCCGCGACGGCCCGGCGAGCGCGTGGAACAGCTCGGCCGCCTCCTCGGGCGGGAGCGGCGCGAGCCGGATGTTTTCGCCGGTGTCGGCGTCGCCCATCCGCCGGCTGGTGATCACGGCCAGGCAGCCGTCCGCTTCAGGCAGCAGCGGCCGGATCTGCTCCGGCGACGCGGCGTTGTCCAGCACGACGAGCGTGCGCGTGCCCCAGAGCGTCGCCTGGTAGAGCGTCACTTTCCGGCCGACGGTGGCCGGGATCTGCTCGGCGGGGACGCCGAGTTCGACGAGCAGTTCGCTCAGGGCGTCGCCGACGTCGGTCGCGTCGACGCCGGGGGTGAACCCGTTGAGGCGCGCCAGGAGCTGGCCGTCGGGGAAGCGGTCGCGCAGCCGGTGGGCCGCCTCGACGGCCAGGCCGGACTTGCCGACGCCGGGCGCGCCGCTGACCCAGACCGCCCGCCGCCCGGCCGCGGCGGCCGCCTCGATCACGGCGATCTCCTCGGCGCGGCCGGTGAACTCGCCGGGCCGGGACGGCAGCGAGCTGGGCGGATCGCCCTGTTCGGCCCGGGCGGCGAGCTTGCGCAGCACCGGCCCGGGCGCCATCCGCAGGGCGGCGAGGGCGTCGTGGGTGCCGTGGTAGACGCGCAGCGCGGCGACCCGGTCGCCGCCGGCGAGCAGCGCGCGCATCAGCAGTTCGGCGTGCCGCTGGCTGGCCGGGTCGGCCTGGACGAGCGGCCGCAGCCGGTCGCGCGCCGCGCGGTGCTCGCCGGATTCGAGCTCGAGTTCGGCCAGGTCGCCGACGACGTCGGGGTAGCTCTCGTCCGGCGAGATCACCTCGGCGCCGCCGACGCGGTCGATGTCGATGTCCTCGAGGAACTTCCCCCGCCAGAGCCCGACGGCCTCGCGCAGCAGCGCGATCGCCCGGCGGGGGTCGTCGGCGCGGACGTCCGCGGCTTCGGCGCGCAGCCGGTCGAACCGCGCGGTGTCCAGCTGGTCCTCGCCGATCCGCAGCAGGTAGCCGGTCGGGGTGGTTTCGATGGTCGCGTCCCCGACGACGTCCCGCAGCCGCTTGATGTAGCTGCGCACCAGGGTGGGCTTGGCTTCGCGGTCGGCCCAGACGATCTCGGCGAGGCGCGCGGGCGTGACCGGCCGGTTGGCGTGCAGGAGCAGCACGACCAGGACGAACCGCTGCTGCTGGTCGCCGAGCGGCACCGGCACGCCGTCGTGCCACGCCTCGAGCGGGCCGAGCATCCGAAACTCCACGCGGCCTCCCCGGCATCGGCTTGCTGTCCTCTTTGATGTCGCGCAATCGGCCGTCCGGGTTTCGGGAATCCGCATTTCTTCCACGTTCGGTGCACACGGCGTTGGCACACTCCCGCCGGTCCGCCAGGGGTGAAGGAGAAACAGGTATGGGGTCCGACGTGTTGCCGTGTTACGTGGCCTGCGATGTCTCGCTGTCGATGACCGACCACATCGACGAGCTGAACACCGGGCTGCGCGAGTTCCGCGGCGCCGTCCACGCGGACGCGTCGGTGGCCGGCCGCGTGTTCTGCAGCGTGATCGGGTTCGGGGAGCGCCCGCAGGTGATCCAGTCGCTGCTCCCCATGGACGACCTCGCCGAGCTGCCCGAACCGCGTCCGCACGCGGGAACGAACTTCGGCCCGCTGTTCACGTTCCTGCGTTCGGCGATCGAACGGGACGTGGTGGTCTTGCGCCGCCACCGCCTGCGGGTCCACCGCCCGCTGGTGTTCTTCCTGTCCGACGGCCAGCCGACGGACCCCGTGACCTGGCCTTTTGCGCACGCGGCGCTGACGGATCCGGAGTGGCCCCGCTGCCCGCGGGTGGTGACGTTCGGCCTCGGCGACGCGGACGAGGAGGCGCTGGGCCGGATCGGGACGTTCCGCACGTACCTGAGCCGCGACGGCGTCCGCATGGGCACGGCGTTGATCGCCTCGGTGATGCACGTTCTGTCCACTTCCCGTCCACCGGCCGAACGCACCCTGTCCGAAAGGGGGTCGCCATGGAAACTCACTGAAGGAGAAGCCGGTGGAGCGCGCTGAGCTGGTTCGGGAGCTGAAGGCGTTGCGGAAGGGCCGCGCGTTGGCCGGCCGCGTCGAGGACCGGGTGGGCCCGGCGCTGCGGTCGGCGTGCGCGGTGTCGGACGGCGACGGGATGGTGACGATCCGGGCGAAGGTGGCGGACCGCCTGTCCGAGCTCGCCACGCACCTGCCCGAGGACCTCCGCCTGGCGGCCCTGGCGGCCTTCGCGATCACACCGGAGGCCCGCCAGCCGCTGTACCAGGAGAGGATGCGCTGGGCGGCGGCGCGGGTCGACCGCGACCCGCGCACGGTCCGCCGCCGCGTGGACGAGGCGATCGAGCTGCTGGCGGAGCTGGCGGTGTCTTCATCGGCCGGTTCGTCACCGGACAGCTGGCACCTCGTGTCGTTGACGCTGGCGCTGGTGCTCGAGGAGTCGTGCGTGTTCGAGCAGCACCGAGTGGTGGCGGACGAGGACGGCCCCCGGTCGTTCGCACTGGCTGTCGGTTCTGTGGAGAGCAAGTTGCTGTACGGCGGAACGCTTTCGGAGGGCACGGTCCGGCTGCCGGCGGCGTTGTCCCGCGGGGAGTCTTGGGAGTTCGCGGCGCTGTCGAAGTTCGAGCCGGCCACGCACGTGGTCCTCATCCCGCGCCACCGGTGCGAGCTGTTCGAGCTGAGACTCCGGTTCGGGAAGGAGGGACCACCGGAGGTGGTGGCACTGGACGGCGCGTTCGAGAGGGACGTGGCGGACCCGGGGTACCGAGGCCGTTCCCGGCCGGTGGACGCGGCGGGGGAGGTGCACCTGCAGTTCCGCCACCTCACGCCTGGGCTGGTCTATGGGGCTCGATGGGCGGACCAGCCGTGAGGCGGAGCACCTGCCCGTCCACGAGGCTTGGTTACGCTGCCACCTCGTGACCCGACGTTTGCAGAAGTCCTCGGAACGGCTGATCGGCCGGTGGCGGATCGAGACGATGAGTGGCTGGGACCGTGAAGCGATCGACTTGGTCGAACCCGGATTCATCGAGTTCGCCGCGGACGGATTGGGGCAAATCGGGTTCGTCGCCGTCACCGGGCAGCTGGACTGCCGCGCGAGCGAACGTGACGGCTCTCCCGGCGTCGAGTTCACCTGGGAAGGCGTCGACGAGGGCGACCAGGTCAGCGGCCGAGGCTGGGCGGTCCTGGTCGAGGACGACATGATCGAGGGGCACCTGTTCCTGCATCTGGGAGACGAGTCGAGTTTCCGGGCAAAGCCGTTCCCCGGCGCGGACGAACGGGGTGGCCGGTGAGCGAGTACCAGTACTACGAGTTCCGGGCGATCGATCGGCCACTGGACGATGGCGAACAAGCCGCGGTCCGGTCTTTGTCCACCCGGGCGACGATCAGCGCCACCAGCTTCGTGAACGAGTACCACTGGGGCGACTTCAAGGGTGATCCGTGTCAATTGATGGAGCGGTATTACGACGCGCACCTGTACGTGGCGAACTGGGGCAGTCATCGAGTGATGTTCCGTCTGCCGTCCGATCTGCTCGATCCAGAGGTCGTCGAGGATTACTGCGCCGGGGAGGCGCGCGCGTGGGTCACGGGCGAGTTCGTCATCCTCGACTTGGCGAGCGAAGACGACACCGGTGAGTCCGACTTCGACGACGAGCCCGAGAACCTGCTGCCGTCGATCGTCGGAGTCCGAGCCGAACTCGCCGCCGGCGACCTCCGGCCGCTCTACCTGGCGTGGCTGGCGGCTTACGGTGCTTGGGAGCGTGACGAGGACGCTTTCGACCGGGAGGCGGACAACGAGCCCGAACCACCGGTTCCGGCCGGGCTGGGCACGCTCACCGCAGCGCAGCGAACACTGGCCGACTTCCTCCGCCTCGACGACGACCTCCTCGCCGTCGCGGCCCAGGCTTCTCTGCCGCTCGCGGACAATTCCGCCGACTTGGCCACTTGGGTGACCAGTCTGCCGACGGCCGAAAAGGACAGGCACCTCGCCCGTGTCATGCAGGGGGAGGGCATGCGGGTACGGGCGGAGTTGCTGCGCCGCTACAGCGGCGACACCGCGCCGGCCATCTCTGGCACGCCCCGTCGCACGGTGGCCAACTTGCTCGACGCCGCAGCGCGCCGACGGACCAATCGCACGCATCGCTAGGGCGGGAGGCTACGAACGTCGGATCGAGGCGGGCCGTTGTTCGACCACACATTCACGTGCCGACAACGACAACGCGGTTGCTCGTGCACCGCTGGCAGAGTGCTGCGACCGAGAAAACAAGGTGCCCCCGGCAGGATTCGAACCTGCGACACCCGCTTTAGGAGAGCAGGCAACAGCGTTGACTGTGCCCTCTACCTGCAACTTTGTCCTCACGGTTCTCGATGGAGCCCTCCTGAACATCACCAGACAGCAGCGTTTCGGGTCACGAAATGGGTCATGAGATCCCCGGGCGTGTCGCGGCTTGGGGGTTACACGCCGGCGCGCCGTGCGCGCTGGTAGCTCACCACCGGCGGTGGCGTGGATCACGTCTGAGGTCTCGCGGGTGAAACTGGCGTGGTGAAGCTGGCCGTGTCGACGAGGCTGTTGCTAGTCACGGCGGCTTGCTCGATGTCGTCGATTGCGCGTGCCGGGACGATGATGCGGTTCCGAACTCTGATAGCGGGGAACTCGCCTGCCTGAATTGCTCGGTAGAGGGTCATGGCTGACAGGTTCAGCATCGCTGCGGCCTCGCCGACGCGGTAGAACCGTGGCCGGTCGAGTTCGCGAACTATTCGAGGATTCATGGCATCAGCTTTCTGGAGTGAGGCTGAGAAGCCTTCGTCGCTGGTGGTGTCGGCGGCCAGACTTGGCCGCCG